>CAZGXS010000018.1:0-12078 GCA_964529935.1 uncultured bacterium
AGTTATCGGTGCCTTTGATGATAGAGCCGTTAAAAGAGCTCTGAGAATAGAAGAAGCTCCGCTTTATATCATGCCGATGGGGAGAAAACAAGGATGAAGATGCTATGCCGAAGCGGGGAGTTGAACCCCGACGAGGTTGCCCTCACATGACCCTGAATCATGCGCGTCTGCCAGTTCCGCCACTTCGGCTTTTCCTTGCTTATAATACTTTAATTACCTTTCTTCTGTCAACCATTTTTGTTGCTATTTGTCGTTAAGTATGGTATATTTTGTATAGAGGTTAACTGATGGCTGGGGAGAAGAAGATAATTGCAACCAATAGGAAAGCCAAGCACGATTATCATATCTTGGAAACCTATGAAGCGGGTATAGTTTTGCGGGGAACGGAGGTAAAGTCGCTCCGGCAGGGTCAAGCTAACCTTAAAGATAGTTTCGCTTGTATTGAGGGAGAGGAGGTATTTCTCCGCAATTTGCATATAAATCCTTATGAATTTGGGATTGTAGCTGAACAGGATCCTACCAGAAAGCGAAAGCTGCTCTTACATAAAAAAGAAATTAAAAAGTTGCTGGGAAAGACAGCTGAACGCGGTTTGACTCTTATCCCTCTGCAACTCTATTTTAAACAGGAGCTGGCCAAGGTGGAACTGGCTTTGGCCAAGGGAAAGAGATCATACGATAAGCGGCAGGATTTAAAGAAAAGAGAAGCAAAGAGAGAGATAGAAAGAGCCGTTAAAGATAGAAGGTAGAAAGCCCAAAGTTAAAAAGGGGGGCGAATAGGATTCGATCGGGATAGAGAAGGAGAAGCTGCATGCCGAGGGTGTCAGGAGGCCTCGTAAAAATACCTGGCAAAAATCTAACTGCCAACGAGCAGTTTGCTTTTGCTGCCTAAATAGGCAGCACGTCTCTCTGACTTTGCCTGTGGGGAGGAAGAGACGCCGGATAGCAGGCTGGCTCCGTTCTTTGCTTAAGGGAACGGGGTGAGACTCTTTTAAGATAGCTTCTTCCGGATCCGGCCTATTGGAGCCGGAAGGTAGCGAAACTCAAAGAATAGGCTAAGCATGTAGATGCTTTTTTGGACCTATCTCGAGACAGGGGTTCGATTCCCCTCGCCTCCATTATTGCGACCAATTTAAACCCTTGTCTATCAGGGTAATATTTTGATGGGGATAGTTATTTCAACCGTGGTTTAAATGGGTTGCAGCCGGATCCATTGTTATGCGCACAGAAGCAGGAAAACTAAAGGACTTTATAGAGAGAATACAAACTCTTCCCCAATACAGGAAAAGGATCTCTCATATTAAATATCTTCCTGCCCGGGAGGGCAATTACAAAGAGCCCACTCATTCCCTTCCAGAAAAACTGCAAAGAGCCTTAAAAAGTCTCGGAATCAACAAGCTTTATTCCCACCAGGCGCAAGCCCTGAATCTGATAAGAGAAGGTAAGAACGTAGCTATCGTTACCCCAACCGCCAGCGGCAAGACTTTGGCCTTTAACCTTCCAGTCTTAGAGAAAATCCTTGAGGATGGTGAGAGCAAAGCGCTTTACCTGTTCCCGACGAAAGCTCTTGCTCAAGACCAGTTAAATTCGATAAGACAGCTCTTCAAGGCAGCAGGGGTGGATTCCCAGGCACAAATCTATGATGGAGATACAACTCCCTATAGAAGGCTAAAGATTAGGAAGAAACAGCCAAACATAATAATGAGTAACCCCGACATGCTCCATGCCGCTATCCTTGCTCATCACTCCGCCTGGGCAGACTTCTTCGGCAAGCTAAAATTTGTGGTAGTGGATGAAATCCATAGCTATAGAGGGATATTCGGCTGTCACGTAGCTCACATCTTGAGAAGACTAAGGAGAGTGTGCAGCTATTACGGCTCGAATCCCCAGTTTATCCTCTGTTCGGCAACCATGGCCAATCCGCAAGAGTTCGTGGAAAAATTGACTGGCCTGAAGCATGAAATAATCAAAGAGAATGGAGCTCCTGGTGAGGGCAAATACTTCATTCTCTGGAAGCCGATGGATTCACCTTACGGTGAGGCTGTGGGATTATTCAATGATTGTATAAACCATGGTCTCAAGACCATTGTCTTCACCAAGGCTAGAAAGATAACTGAGCTAATCCACAAGTGGAGCAAGGAAGTAAATCCAGAGACAGCCGATAAGATAAGCTCCTACAGAGCCGGATACTTGTCGGAACAGAGAAGAGAGATCGAGAGGAGGCTCTTTGAGGAAGACTTGATGGGAGTTATTTCCACATCTGCCCTGGAAGTGGGCATAAACGTAGGAGGCCTGGATGTTTGCATATTGGTGGGCTATCCGGGAAGCGTTCTAAGCACCTGGCAGAGGGCGGGAAGGGTTGGCCGAGAGGATAGAAAATCTCTGATTATCATGATAGCCCTGGAGGATGCTTTGGACCACTATTTTATGGAGCATCCCCAGGATTTCTTCAAGAGAAGCTATGAGACAGCCATTTTAGATGTAGATAACCCCGTTATCCTGAAGAACCAGCTCCGTTGTGGTGCTTCAGAGCTACCCTTGACTGAGGGCGAAGAAAACCTCTTCAGCCGGAGAATGCTTCCCAGTCTAAGAGAGCTTGTAGAAGAAGGACAGATCTTCCAATCGGGAGAAGGCCGGGAATGGTACTCCAGGGAGAAGCGCCCGCATAGAAAAGTCAATATAAGGAGCATCGGCGAGACCTACGCTATCGTAAATGAAGAGACTGGAAATCTAATCGGCACCATCGGGTATCCAGTCGTTTTCCGTGACTGTCACCAGGGTGCTATCTACCTCCATGCGGGAACGGAGTATCTTATTACCGAGCTTGACCTGGAGACTAAGACTGTTGTAGCCAGAGAAACCTTGCTTGATTACTATACGCAACCAACGATGAGCGAAGAGGTCCAGATACTGAAAGTTTATAAGGAAAAGCGTTTAGGAGAGATAAAGGTAGCCCTGGGAAAGATCAGGGTTAGCGAGAAAGTAATTTGCTACGAGAGAAAAAGTTTAAGCAATCGGAAGAAGATTGATGAACATCCCTTGAGCCTCCCTCCCTTTGTCTATGAGACCATGGGCCTCTGGATAGGGGTTCCCTCCCCGCTCAGGGAAAAAATAACCGGGCCTGGCAGAGACTTTCTCGGAGGAATGCACGGAGTAGAGCATGCCCTCATTGCTATCTTTCCCCTCTTTGCGCTCTGTGATAGATGGGACCTGGGAGGAGTAAGTTATCTCCAGCATGAAGGGACCGGTCTAGCAATCACATTCATTCACGATGCCTATCCAGGGGGAGTTGGGCTTTCGGAAAGAGCCTTCGAGGTGATAACCGACCTCATTAAGACTACTTATCGATTAGTAGATGGCTGTCCCTGTCGAGAAGGATGCCCCTCCTGTATTCACTCTCCAAAATGCGGTAGCGGGAATAGGCCCCTGGACAAAGAAGCTACCCTGGCCGTATTAGGCCATCTTGTCTCCGGGAAAGAAACAACTGTTAAAACAGGAGAGAAAACAGCAATGATTACAAAGCAAAAACCCGAACCTGCTCAATTCCGTCCTCATAATATTATCTTCCTAGATATAGAAACGCAAAAGTTGGCTCAAGAAGTGGGTGGATGGAGCTTTAAAGAGAGGATGAAGGTTTCTCTTGTCGTCATCTACAGCACCAAGGACCAGGGATACAGATATTTTGAGGAGGAAGAAATACCCCAACTACTTGATGAAATATTATCAGCTGATTTGGTTGTTGGCTTCAACATCAAAGGATTCGACTGGGCGGTTCTTCAACCCTACTTCAGGTATGATTTAAATAGGGTACCAACTCTGGACATACTGGAAATTATTCACAGTAAGCTCGGTTTCCGGCTGAGCCTTTCTCATTTGGCCGAGATGACCCTGGGCAGGAAAAAGGAAGTGGATGGAATCCAGGCCGTTACCTGGTATAGAGAGGGGGATATGGAGAATCTCAAGAAATATTGCCGGAACGATGTGGAGCTGACCAAGGAGCTTTATGAATTCGGGAAGCAATGCGGATACCTCCTTTTCCAATCAAGAGAAGGGCAGCTTGTAAGAGCTTCTGTTGATTGGTAATAGCCTCAGTTTACCCGGGAGGTATAATTCGGTTGACTTTTGGGCTAATTTTTGGTATAAGAAGGATGGTTGCGCAGGCAGCATTTTGGTGTGGACGGTTATTTCAGCAATGCTGCGGATTGGCGGCAACCGGGCTATTATTGATAGAAAGAGGCTCTTCCGGGGAGGAGATAAAAAATCCGCTGGAGAGAGAAAGGGTTTGCTGAGTGAATGACCGATGACCGAATTCCTGTGGGCAATGAAGGAGAAGAGCCAATTGGAATATTTGATTCCGGGATAGGAGGGTTGACGGTTGTTAAGGAGCTCCTCAGGCAGTTGCCGGGAGAGAGTATCGTTTATTTTGGGGATACGGCTCGGGTTCCCTATGGGATTAAATCGGAGCGGACGGTAAGCAAATTTTCCCTTCAAAACAGCCGCTTCTTAGCCCGTTTCCAGGTTAAACTTCTCATAGTAGCCTGTAATACAGCCTCGGCTTTTAGCTTGGATATTCTCAGGAAAGAATTTTCTTTCCCTATTATAGGGGTTATTGAGCCTGGAGTTAGGGCGGCTCTGCGGTTGGCTCAAAATAAAAGGATTGGGATAATAGGGACGGAAGCAACCATAGCCAGCCGCGCTTATATTAAACTTATAGAAGAAATAAATCCCCTGGCCCAGATTTTCAGCCAGGCCTGTTCCCTTCTTGTTCCCCTGGTGGAAGAGGGGTGGCTTAAAGGGGGGATAACTGCGTCGGCGGTGAGGCGGTATCTCCGTCCTTTAAAAAAGGAATACTTAGATAGTCTCATCCTGGGTTGCACCCATTATCCTCTTTTGAAGCCACTTCTTCAGAAGGAGATGGAGGGGGTAGTTCTCATCGATTCGGCTGAGGAGGTAGTAACGGAAGTGAAAAGAGTTCTCAGGGATAAGGGGATGCTGGAGTCAGGTAGCCGGATGCCCTATCGACGATACTATGTCAGCGATGCTCCCACCCGATTCATTAGAACAGGGAAAAGATTTCTGGGAGAGGATCTCTCTCGGGTGGAGCAGGTAGAGATTGAGAAATATTAGAGATATTCTGTAAAGATTAGAATATTTCTGATTACACAGATTACGAGATAGATTACACAGATTATAGACATAAGGCATAAATATATTTCGGGAAGGATTGTTTATGTATGAGTTGACTGTGGAAGATTCCTTCAGCGCTGCCCATCAATTGCGCTGTTACCAGGGAGATTGTGAAAGGCTGCACGGGCATAACTGGAAAGTGCAGGTCTCCTTCCGTTCCCAGGAATTGGATAGCCTGGGAATGGTTATGGATTTCAAGGAGTTGAAAAGCTTGATAAATGAGGCTATAAGAGAGTTAGATCACCGCTATCTTAACGATTTACCGGCTTTTAAAGAAACTAATCCCACTACGGAAAACATTGCCAGGTTTTTGTCCATGAACATTAAAGAGAAGATAAATGAACGGGAAATTAAACTTCATCGGGTAAAGGTCTGGGAGAACGAAAGTTCCTCGGCTGGTTTTATTTGCTCCTCCTAAAAATTCGGAGTTGCTATGGGTATGAAAGGAAGAAAAAAGTTTTTTGCCTACTCTTTGTTGTTTCTGCTTCTCTTGATAGGGGTTCTCTTTCTGGCCTATAAATTTGTTATTCCTACCTTAATTGAGCAAGTTATAGAGGAGAGGTTGGAAAGGGGACTTGGGAAAGAGGTTCGTTTGGGGAAAGTCGATATTAGCCTCTTGGGGAGAATTAAACTTTATCAGCTTCTTGTCTATGAACCGGGAGAGGAGAAGAAAATATTTCTTCAGATGGAGGAATTACAAATTGACTATTGTTATAGTGAGATTCTTGGCAATTTTCGGGAGAAAGGTAGGGATTTTCGGAAATGGCAATTTGCCCTGAAAGCAACTTCTCCAGAAATCATTTTTCGAGGATGGCACCTGGAGAATCTTAAGCTCCCTCTTCGGGTGGAGGGTTCCCGGCTTATCGCGGAAGACTTGGAAGTGGAGCTCTACGGGGGTAGCTTGAAAGGGTCTTTCAGCCTGAATCTTGCCCCCGACCGGAAGGATTACCGATTTGAGGGCACTCTCTCTGGCCTTGACCTAAACCGATTGCTGGCCGAATTGAGTCCTCCCGGGGAAAGGTGGATAGAGGGTATTCTGAAAGTGAATTTTCACCTCCAGGGCCGGATGGGAAATCTTGAAAATCTTAGTGGTCAGGGGACGGTGAGCCTGGCGGAAGGAAGAATAGGGGAGATTCTTCTGCTGGGAGAACTGGGGGCCACCATGCTTCCTCTCCCCTTCCTGGAGAAAGCTACCTTCCGAGAGGGAGAGATGAGCTTTGTCGTCTCGGAGGGCCTAATCGCTACCGAGGACCTAACCCTGACCAGTGGCCAGGTTCATCTGTCAGGGCGGGGGAAGATGGATTTTCAAGGGTATTTTCGCCCTTCCCTTGTCTATAGGGTTTCTTTCTCTAGGGGTTTTATCGATGAAGTGCCTCTCATAGGAAACATTATCTCTGCTCTCCTGGATGAGGCTGGCTATCTTATGGCTCAGGTGGAAGTAACCGGCTCTCTGAGGGAGCCCAGACACCGGTTGATCCCCCTGGTTAAAGGGATAAGAGATTTTCTTGGAATGCTCCAGAGCCATCCGGGAGATGATCATTGAGGCGGGAGATATGGTATTTTTTACCTCCTCTTATCCGCGATGAGGTTAGCTAAAAAGGAAGAGATGCTATCTATGACACACTTAGGGCTATAAGGAACTGAGGGAACATACAAGCAAAATAAAAGTTCGTTTGAATAAGAAAAATTATTGAAGGAGCAAGAAAACACATTTAAAGCTGTATGGAGGTGTCATCGTGTCCTTGTCAAAAAGAGCTACTTTAATTAGCTCTTCCCCTACCTTAGCCATAACGGCTAAGGCTAAGGTGATGAAGTCAGAAGGTATTGATGTGGTTGATTTTGGGGCGGGAGAGCCAGATTTTGATACGCCGGAACATATTAAGGAAGAAGCTCGAAAAGCCCTTCAAGAAGGTTTTACCAAATATACGCCTGTCTCGGGGATCGAGCCGTTAAAGGAGGCTATCTGCAAGAAATTTGAAGAAGATAACGAGCTGAGTTACGAGCCCGAGCAGGTAATTATTTCTTGTGGAGCGAAACACTCTTTATACAATGCTATGCAGGTAATTTGCGAGGAGGGTGATGAGGTTATCCTGCCTTCACCTTATTGGGTAAGTTACCCGGAACAGGTAAAATTATCAGGGGCAAAAACCGTGCTTGTGGAAACCAGTGAGGAGGATGATTTCAAGATTAGTTCGGAAAAATTCTTAAAGAATATAACTTCCCAAACAAAACTTCTCATTTTAAACAGCCCCAACAATCCCACTGGCGCTGTTTATGCCCGGGAGGAATTACTGGCTCTTGCCGAAATCGCTGTGGGGGAGAATATCTATGTTATCTCCGATGAAATATATGAAAAGATGATCTACAATGAGGTGAAGCATGTGAGCATTGCTTCCCTGAATCCCCGCATAAAGGATTTAACTGTGGTGATAAATGGGGTCTCCAAGTCCTATTCTATGACCGGTTGGAGGATAGGCTATGCTGCCGGGAGTAAAGAGATTATAGCGGCTATGTCCCGATTACAAAGCCATAGCACTTCCAATCCTAATTCCATTGCTCAAAGGGCAGCCGTGGAAGCTATTTTAGGAACACAGGAACCCTTGAAGAAAATGCTTGTCGAGTTTAAAAAACGAAAGGATTACCTTGTGGAAAGGCTAAATAGCCTGCCAGGCTTCTCTTGTCAGAAACCTCAAGGCGCTTTTTATGTCTTTCCCAACATATCGGGAGTGCTGGGAAAAGATTTCCGGGGACGGAAGATAGTGGATTCCTCTTCTCTGGCAGAATTGCTCCTCGGTGAGGCCAGGGTAGCGGTTGTCCCGGGTTCTACCTTTGGGCGAAATAGCTATCTCAGGTTTTCTTATGCTACTTCAATGGAGAATATTGTTAAAGGTCTTGACCGTATGGAAAATGTGGTTACAAAGCTTTCTTGAGGCAATAGAAAAGACAACTATTCAGCCACTAAGATACATTAGAGCACAAGATAGACTACACGCCTCACGCTTGAAAGTCTGAAGCCTGTAGCCTGAAGCATAGCCTTCGTGGTAATATCTGAGTAGTTACTAGGAAAAACGGCATGAAGGATAGTTGCGAATTTTCTTGCCATCTTTAATCTTAATATGTTAAGATATATCTGCTTGTTGAGCAGAAGCGATGTGGTCTACCTCTGTGAGTGAGATGGGAAGATATTAGGAGTCTCTATGAAAAAGAAAGAGCGGGAAGAGCTTAAACAGCTCCTGGAGAAGGAGAAAGAGAGCCTTCTTTCCCAGATAGAACATTTAGAAAACAATAGCTTGAATAAGTCGCAACGGGAAGCTTCGGGAGACCTCTCCGGATATTCCTTTCATATGGCTGATATAGGGACGGATAACTTCGACCGGGAGTTTGCCCTTGCTCTGGTTGACTCCGAGCAGAAATTGCTCTATGAGGTGAACGAGGCCTTGTGTCGCCTCGAGGAAGGGAAATTTGGTTGCTGCGAACAATGTGGAAAGTCAATTGGCCAGAAACGGCTTCAGGCTGTTCCCTATGCCAGGCTGTGCATCAAGTGTGGGGAAAAGAGAGAGAAAGAAGAAAGAAGGGAGAAAGGCTAAGCCCTAATGGCTATAATCTTGATAGTAGGTGGCTTGCTTTCATTTATTGATCAACTTTCTAAACATTATATTGAGAAGTTACTCTTCCCCGGACAATCGATTCCCCTCATTGAGAATCTATTTCAACTAACCCTTGTTCACAATCCCGGGGGAGCCTTCGGTCTGCTTCGCGGTGCTGGTCCTTTTTTCTTCATTATCGTCTCCGTTCTGACCATAGCCTTGCTCTTCCTTTTCTGGAAGAAGTTCCCGGGAAAAGGCTTCAGCACAAGCTTAAGTCTCGGCCTTGTTGTAGGAGGGGCATTGGGCAATCTCATCGACCGTTTGAGATTCGGGCATGTAATTGATTTTTTGCACCTTAGCCTCCGGGGTTACTATTGGCCAGTCTTCAACTTTGCTGATATGGGTATCTCTATCGGGGCAATTATCCTCTGCTATAAAATATTGACGGTTAGACGGTTTGACAGTTCGACAGTCTGACGGTTTGACGGTCTAACTGTATCCTGTCAAACTGTCTAACTGAAATTAGGGTGTTCCGGCAATGGAAGGCCAGCGGAGATTTTTAGTTCAAAACAAGGAAAATGGCCAGCGGCTGGACAAGTTTTTAGCCGGGCAACATCTTCCTCTTACCCGTTCCCGTATTCAAAGTTTAATTAGAGAAGGAGAAGTTTCTGTAAGTGGCTCCCTTTCAAGATGCAGTCATCGGGTAGCTGCCGGCGATGAAGTAGTTATCGTTATACCTGATCTCAAGCCGAGGGAGATTATTCCTGAGGATATTCCTCTTCATATCCCCTACGAAGATAATGAGCTTTTGGTGGTTAACAAACCAGAGGGGATGGTGGTGCATCCGGCAGCGGGACATTATACAGGGACTCTGGTCAACGCTCTCCTCTTTTACTCTCCTCGTCTTTCCACGCTTAATGGCCCCCTAAGGCCGGGGATAGTCCATCGTTTGGATAAAGAGACCTCGGGAATATTGGTGGTGGCCAAAACCAATGAAGCTCACCTCCACTTAGCCCGGGGAATCAAGGAACATAAAGTTGCCCGGAAATATTTAGCTTTGGTTCAAGGAGAAATGGAATTAGAGGAAGGGACCGTTGAGGTTCCCTTGGGCCGCCATCTCCTGAAGCGAAAAAAGATTGTCGTTCGCCATCAGGGAGGTAAAGTGGCTATAACTCATTACCGGGTTTTGGAAAGATTTGCCCGGGCCACTTTGCTAAAAGTCACTTTAGCTACTGGACGAACCCATCAGATTAGAGTTCATCTTGCCTACATTGGTCACTCAGTGATTGGAGATAAGACCTACGGAAGGAAACTTTCAACTCTTATAAACCGTCAGGCCTTACATGCTTATACTTTAGGATTCATCCATCCTTCCCGGAAAGAATATATGGAGTTCACTGCTCCCCTTCCCGAAGATATGGAGCAACTGTTGCAAAAGCTGAAAGAGTAATTCGGGAAGACACCCCCAGTTTAGACACCCCCAGTTTTCTATTGACGTTCCTCTCCGAATTTGTTACCCTATGCTTAATATCGAAGAATTTCAAAGTTACCACGGAAACACTGAAAACAGGCTTCACGCTACAGACTTTTAAGCGTGAGGCGTGAAGTTTATCTGGTGCCCTGGTGCTCTTGTGCTCTGGTGCTCTATCCCGATCGTAGGGAGGGATATTTTGATGGCAGCAAAAGCCTGGCGGTTGGTTGATGCCTTAGAGTGGGGAAGTAAATATCTGGAAGAGCAGGGGATAGAAGGGCCACGGCTGGAGGCTCGGCTTTTTCTTGAGGATGTCCTCAATCGGGGACAGGACTATCTTTATCTTAACTCCGAGGAGTTGCTCTCAGCGGAGAGCTTATCTTCTTTCCGCAATCTGGTAGAACGTCGAAAGGAACGCATTCCCTGGCAATATTTGATTGGCCATAGCGAATTTATGTCCTGGGATTTTCTGGTGAACGAAGAGGTAATGATTCCCCGTCCGGAAACGGAGCTCTTAGTAGAAGCTGCTTTAGAGAAAGTTGAAAGTTTAAAGTTGAAAGTTGAAAGTTGCGACTCTGACGATGCTCAGCTCTGGACTATAGTGGATCTGGGCACTGGATGTGGCAATATTGCTATTACTCTGGCTAAAATTCTTCCCGCTCAGGTCTATGCTCTGGACATTTCTGAAGCAGCTCTGCGAGTAGCCAGAATGAATGCTAAGAGGCTTGAGGTTGAGAAAGCGATAACTTTTTTCTCAGGAGATATATTTGCTCTCCGTGAGCTTGAGGGTTTATCTTCCATCCAGGAAAATGACTTCCCTGCTTCGGGATTAATTCTTAAAGATTTAAAGGGAAGGGTGGATTTAGTAATTTCTAATCCTCCTTATATAGTTACCGATGAACTGGATGAGCTTCAGCCGGAGGTAAGTCGTTTTGAACCCCGGCAGGCTCTTGACGGAGGGGAGGACGGTCTTAAATTCTATCCCTCGTTAATTGAAGAAGCAGTTATCTTATTGCGTCCGGGTGGTTATTTAGCCTTAGAAATGGGAATAAATCAGGCGGAAGCGGTAAAGCAGCTTGTTATCAAGAGAAATCAATTTCATTGTCCGGAGATTATTAAAGATTATTCCGGGATTGAAAGAGTAATTATTGCTGAGAAAGATAAGGCACAAAGGCACTAAGGAAAAATAAAGGCCAATACTTACAGCTCTTTTAGGTTTTTAAACTTTGTGCCTCTGTGCCTTAGTGCCTCTGTGCCTGGATTCTAACTGAGGAATAGCGTGGATAAGATTATTGTCACCGGAGGACAGCGGTTAAGGGGCACGGTGAAACTTAGCGGTGCCAAGAATGCGGCTTTGCCCGTTATCGCCGCGGCTCTACTGACTGAGGATAAGTCAGTCATTGAGAATATTCCTTCCCTTAAGGATGTGGAGACGATGGCTGATATCTTAAGGGTCCTGGGAGCTGAGGTTCGCTTTTCGGATCATCAGTTGACCATAGAACCGAAAGGTTCCCTTGACTTCTTAGCTCCTTATGAATTGGTGCGTACTATGCGCGCCAGCGTCTGTGTTTTGGGACCACTTTTGGCGCGTTTGGGTAAGGCTAAGGTAGCTCATCCCGGAGGATGTGTTATCGGTCCCCGTCCTATTGATTTACACCTTAAGGGCTTGCGAAAATTAGGAGCTAAGATCGAGATTGAACATGGCTATATCGTTGCTGAGGCGAAAGGGGGCTTGCAGGGGAACGAAATTTATTTGGCGGGAACGTTTGGTTCCAGCGTTCTGGGAACGGCTAATGTGATGATGGCCGCTACTCTGGCTAAAGGTAAAACTATTAT
>CAZGXS010000019.1:0-11739 GCA_964529935.1 uncultured bacterium
CAAATAAAAAAACAAGATTTCATTATTGGGGTTGTAGTAATTTATTTGGATTTTGGATTTACCAGGAGGCCTGTAGCTCTAATGGCTAGAGCGCCGGACTCCAAATCCGGATGTTGGGGGTTCGAGTCCCTCCAGGCCTGTTTAGGCTGTCACGAAACTCGTTCCTGTATGCAATTGATTTCGGAATTTATGTAATTACATTCCGAGCGTGGTGAGGATATCTTGAAAAGCCAAATTTTTAGGCGGTCAAAGAAGTTTTTTATAGAGGTCGCAGTGGAAATGAAAAGGGTCTCTTGGACAAGCAAGAAGGAATTGATTGCTTCCACTTCGGTGGTGGTGATTGCCACTCTTCTTATAGCTCTTTTTGTTTTTTTAGTTGACACTCCTCTGTCAAGATTGATAGAGCTTATCGTGAGGTATGGAGTATGAGAGCGCTTGTGAACAGAAAATGGTATGTCCTTCATACTTTGTCTGGATGCGAAAATAAAGTGAGAGTCAACCTGGAGGAGAAAATAGATTCTTTGCCATCATTGCAGGATTCTATCTCCAGGGTCCTCATTCCTACCGAAGAAGTAGCTGAGGTCAGAGGTGGCGAGAAGAAGGTAACTACCAGGAACCTCTTCCCTGGATATGTCTTCGTAGAGATGGATCTGAACGAAGAGACTTGGTATCTGGTGAAGAATGCCCCCGGCGTCTCAGGCTTTGTTAGTTCGGGAAAAGAACCAGTTCCTTTGGAGGAGGAAGAGGTAAAAAATATTTTGAAGGCGGTTGAGGAGAAAAAAACTAAACCTAAGCCGAAGGTGATCCTCGAGAAAGGGGAGACAGTAAGGGTAGTTGAAGGACCGTTTACTAATCTCAATGGGGTAGTGGAAGAGGCAAATCCAGATAGAGGGAAGGTAAGGGTAATGGTTTCTATCTTTGGTCGTTCTACTCCCGTTGAGCTCGAATACTGGCAGGTGGAGGTAGCATAACAGAATTGCAATTTCAAAGTTTAGCTGTGTAAGTAAGAGTGAGCGCATATCTTATGAATCTGAGAGCTTGTGCGAGGATTCAAGGATTCAAGGGTTCTAGGGTTCCAGTGTTGATTTTCTAAAGTTTTTTCACTTGAACCCTTGACTCCTGGACCCCTTGAACCCTTTGCCGAGCGTAGCGAGGCGTATCTTATGGCTAAAAAAGCAATGGCGGAGATAAAATTACAGGTGCCCGCGGGGAAAGCCAATCCTGCTCCTCCCGTTGGTCCAGCTCTGGGTCAGCATGGAGTGAACATTATGGAGTTTTGCCAGGCCTTTAACAAGGCGACTAAAGGGAAGGAAGGGTTGATTATCCCTGTGGTGATAAGTGTTTACCGAGATCGTTCTTTCTCCTTTATTACCAAATCTCCGCCAGCATCCATTCTCCTGAAAAGAGCCGTGGGGATTGCTAAGGCTTCCGCTCAGCCCGGACGGGAAAGAATAGCTAAAGTGGGAAGGGAGAGTATCCGTGAAATTGTGGAACTTAAAACAGCTGATTTGAATGCCGCCAGCCTTGAAGGAGCTATGAGGATAATCGAAGGAACTGCTAAGAGCATGGGGATAGAAGTAGAATGAGAGGGATGGGGAAGAGATATATACAGGCCAAGAAATACCTGGAGCGGGACAAAGCTTATTCCGTGGAGGAAGCCCTTGTGGTTCTAAAGAAGATGCTTAAGGCTAAATTTGATGAGACAGTAGATCTTTCCTTTAGGTTAGGGATAGATCTCCGGCACGCCGACCAGCAGGTACGGGGAACACTGAGCTTACCCGAGGGAACGGGGAAGAAAGTTAAGCTCTTGGTCTTTGCTAAGGGCGAGAAAGCTAAGGAAGCCAGAGAAGCTGGGGCGGATTTCATCGGGGAGGCAGAGTTGATAGAGAAGATAAGCGGAGGATGGTTGGATTTTGATGTGGCTGTAGCTACTCCGGACATGATGAGGGAAGTAGGCAAGCTTGGCCGTTTGCTTGGTCCCCGGGGTTTGATGCCTAACCCGAAAGCGGGCACAGTTACTTTCGATTTACGTTCGACTATTCAGGCTATTCAGGCCGGTAGGGTGGAGTTTCGGGCCGATAAATCCGGCAACCTTCACCTTCCGGTAGGCAAAGCTTCTTTCGATGATGATCGACTTATTAGCAATATGAGGGCGGCCGTTGAGGCTATACTGCGAGCTAAGCCATTAGCCTGTAAGGGCCAGTATTTGAAGAAGGCTACTCTCTCCCTAACTATGGGGCCGGGGATTAATCTTGATATCCAGAATTTACCTAATTTGGTCAAATAATTATGAGAGACAAGGCACAAAGGAAAAATAAGGGTTCCAGTGGCCAAGGGAAAATCCTAAAAAATAAACACTTGAATCCTCGAACCCTTGAATCCTCGAACCCTTTGCCGAACGATAGTAGAGGCGTATCTTGAGCGGAATAGGAAAAGATATAATAGTTAGAGATCTAACGGAGAGGCTAAGCAAAGCCGAGACCACCATTATTACTGATTATCGGGGTTTGAAGGTTAGGGAAATGGCGGAGCTCCGCAAGCAGCTGAGAGCAGCTGGAATTGAATACAAGGTGGTTAAAAACACCTTAGCCTGTCTTGCTGCCAAGGAAAGTCAGTTGAAAGGGCTTGAGCAATTTTTGGTAGGGCCAACCGCTTTTGCCTTTGGCGAGGGAGGCCCCACTATCGTTGCTAAACTCTTAACCAATTTTTCCCGGGAGCATCCCCTTTTAAAAATTAGGGCCGGAGCTTTTGAGAGAGAAATATTTAGTTTAGAACAAATTAATCTCTGGGCAACCTTGCCCAGCCGGGACGAACTTTTAGCTAAAGTTGCCGCGGGCCTGAAAAGCCCATTATCCAATCTGGTATTTAGTTTGAAGGGAATTGCAACTAAGTTCATTTACGTCTTGGAGGCGATTAAGGAGCAGAAGGAGCAATAATATATGGTTAGTAGTGAATGATTGCTATTCACTAACTGCTGTTCACCATTCACTATTTAAAACAGATGGGGGTAAAGGAAATGCCGAAGACTACGGTTAAAGAAGAGGGCAAGATAGAAACGAAGGAAGGGAAGGTTAGCCCCAAGGCAGGATTGGAGAAGGGGGAGAAAGAAAAAGCAAAAGAGCCAGGTGAATGGGATAAAGATGAACAGGAAAACGAAACTGTGGCAGAGAAAAGCGTAAAACCTAAACCTGGAAAAGAAGAGGAAGGGGCAGAGGTAGCCGACGAAAAAGGGAAAGTGGGAAAAACGGTGCTGCCTGAGAAGGAAAAAGAGATTGCCCCGGGGAAAGCCTCTCCGATAAAAGAGATTATTTCCCAGGTGGAGAAGATGACGGTTCTGGAATTATCTGACCTTGTTAAAGCCCTGGAGGAGAGGTTTGGGGTGGTAGCAGCTGCTCCGGCCCCGGCGGGGATGGTCCCTATGGGCACTCCGGCCGAGGAAGTTAAAGAGAAAACGGAGTGGAGTGTAATTCTAACGGCAATCGGGGAAAAGAAAATCCAGGTGATTAAAGAGGTGCGGGCGGTTACCAGTCTGGGTTTAAAGGAAGCTAAGACTTTGGTTGAAGAAGCTCCCAAGCCTGTTAAAGAAGGAATCCTCCAGAAGGAAGCTGAGGAGATCAAAGCTAAGTTAGAAGCAGTCGGAGCGACAGTAGAACTGAAGTAATCATAACAACCCGCCTTAGGCGGGTTGAATTGGAAATTGAAGATTGGAAATTGAAAATTTCAAAATGGAAAACATCAGGCTTAAACCTTTGGTTTGTTTTTATAAATTTGCAATTTAATATTTACAATTTGCATTTTACAATCGACGAGCGAAGCGAGTTAACTAGGGAGAGATAAAATGTTGGGAGCAAGCTTAATGAAGAGAAAGAGCTTTGCTAAAATACCGGCTATTATGGAACTTCCTAACCTCATCGAAGTTCAGAAGGCATCTTATCGAGAGTTCCTTCAGGAGGCTCTTCCTCCCGAGAAACGCAAAGGGCAAGGTTTGCAGGCTGTTTTTCAGGATATTTTCCCCTTAAACTCTAATGATGGTCGTTACTCGTTGGAATTCGTCAATTACTCTCTGGGGAAACCGGAGTATAGCGTTGAGGGTTGCCAGAGGAGGGGAATGACCTATGCTGCCCCCCTTAAAGTAAAGCTAAAGTTAATCTTGCGCTCGTCCGCATCGGGAGAAGGAGATTCGCCCCCTATCAAAGATATAAGAGAGCAAGAGGTTTATTTGGGTGAACTGCCTCTGATGACTGAGGGGGGGAGTTTCGTTATCAACGGCGCGGAAAGGGTGATAGTTAGTCAACTTCATCGCTCCCCCGGGATCTGTTTCGAGGAAAAGTCTCATCCCAGTGGTAAACGGCTCTATTCGGCTCGGGTCATTCCTTATCGGGGAGCCTGGTTGGAGTTTGAGTTTGATACTTACGATCTTCTCTCCGTGGCTATTGATCGTCGGAAGAAAGTGTTGGCCACTACCTTTCTCCGCGCTCTTGGCTACTTCTCTAATGAGGAAATCATCAAGCTCTTCTATGCCACAGAGAGGGTAAAGTTAGAGAAAGGCACTCACAAGCAAGTGATCGGGCGAATTCTGGCCCGGGATGTCAAGGGTAAAAACAAGGATCAGTTGATCGGGGAAAGTGGTCAGGAGATCAGCAGTCTCTTATACCGGGAATTTAAGGAAGCAGGGATAGGTGAGATATCCGTTGTCGTTACTCCTAATGATGAGCTCTCTATTATTAATACTCTGAGGAAAGATTATCATCGTTCGCAAGAGGAGGCCTTGCTGGATATCTTCCATCGCCTTCGTCCGGGGGACCCAGCTACCGTGGAGAATGCCCGCCAGCTTTTCCATCGTCTCTTCTTTGACCCTCGCCGATATGATTTAGCCCGGGTGGGTAGATATAAGCTAAACCGGAAGTTAGGTTTAGATATTTCTCTAGGGGAGACCACCCTGAGCAGAGAAGATATTGTGGAGGTAATCAGATACTTGTTAAAGCTGAGGAACCGGGAAGGCTCCCTTGATGACATCGATCATTTAGGAAATAGACGGGTACGGACGGTGGGGGAATTGGTGGGGAACCAATTCCGGATAGGATTGGCCCGCGCGGAAAGGGCTCTTAGAGAAAGGATGGGCAGCCAGGACTTGGAAGGACTAATGCCTCATAATCTGATTAATCCCAAGGTCGTCTTTTCCACTATCAAAGACTTCTTCGCTCGCAGCCAACTCTCTCAGTTCATGGATCAGGTTAACCCTTTGGCCGAGTTGACCCATAAGAGAAGGCTGAGTGCCCTGGGTCCGGGAGGGTTGAGCCGGGAGAGGGCTGGATTTGAAGTGCGGGATGTCCATTTCTCCCACTACGGCAGAATCTGTCCGGTGGAGACTCCTGAGGGTCCGAATATTGGCCTTATTGTTTCCCTCGGCACTTATGCTCGGGTAAACGATATGGGTTTCTTGGAGACTCCTTATCGCAAAGTAAAAGAGGGAAAAGTTACCAGTGAGATAGAATATCTTTCCGCTGATGTCGAAGATGAATATGTTATTGCCCAGGCCAATGCCAAGCTTGATGTCCAGGGTCGTTTCCAGGCTGACAGGGTCTTCTCTCGCTTCCGGGATGATTTCCCGAAAGTTCCTCCCCTTAAGGTTGAATATATGGATATATCCCCGGAGCAGCTAGTCAGTGTAGCGGCGGCTCTTATTCCCTTCTTAGAGCATGATGATGCCAATCGGGCTCTCATGGGCTCCAATATGCAAAGGCAGGCTGTGCCTCTTTTACAGGTGGACTCTCCCCTCATCGGAACTGGCTTAGAGAAAGCGGCAGCTAAGGATTCCGGGGTAGCCGTGTTGGCTTCCCGGGGAGGCAAGGTGGAAGAAGTCTCCGCTGACAGAATAAGTATCCGCACGGGTAGCGAAGTGAGCCATTATAATTTGAAAAAGTTTTTAAGGTCCAATCAGAATACCTGCTTTAACCAAAGACCTATTGTGCAAGAGGGAGAGCAGGTTTCTCCCGGACAGGTGATTGCCGATGGTCCGGCCACCTATCAGGGCGAGTTAGCCTTGGGACGGAATGTGTTAGCGGCCTTTATGCCCTGGCGGGGCTATAACTTTGAGGATGCCATCCTTATTAGTGAAAAGGTGGTTAAGGAGGATATTTATACTTCCGTGCATATTGAGGAATTAGAGCTCGAGGCCCGGGATACTAAATTGGGACCGGAGGAGGTAACCCGGGACATCCCCAATATGAGAGAGGATGCCCTTAAGGATTTGGACGAGAATGGTATTATCCGTATAGGGGCGGAGGTGAAGCAGGGAGACATATTGGCTGGCAAAGTAACTCCTAAGAGTGAGACCGAACTATCTCCGGAAGAAAAACTGTTGCGAGCTATTTTCGGGGAGAAGGCTGGCGATGTACGGGATGCCTCCTTGAGGGTGCCTCCGGGAATAGCCGGGATTGTCGTTGATGTTAAGGTCTTCTCCCGCCGGGAAGGAAGAGGCAGGGGAAAGGGGGAGCCAGAGAAAGAGGTCAAAAGAGCTGAACTTTCTCCAGGAGTGTTTAAATTGGTCAAGGTTTATATTGCCAGTAAGCGGAAGCTCTCCGTGGGAGACAAAATGGCCGGCCGGCATGGAAACAAGGGAGTGATTGCCAGGATACTTCCTGAAGAGGATATGCCTTTCCTCCCCGATGGGAAGGTGGTGGAGATAGTCCTTAATCCTTTGGGAGTCCCTTCTCGAATGAACTTGGGCCAGATTTTAGAAGCTCACCTTGGTTGGGCCGCTCAAGCCCTGGGCTTGCGTGTTGCCACCCCCGTATTTAATGGAGCTACGGAAGATGAGATTAAAGATATGCTGGAAGAAGCCGGGCTCCCTCGCCGGGGAACGACCGAACTCAAGGATGGATGTACCGGCGAATCCTTTAGGGGAGAGATCGCCGTTGGCTATATTTATATGATGAAATTAGCCCATCTCGTTGATGATAAGATCCATGCTCGGTCCATTGGCCCTTACTCCTTAGTAACCCAGCAGCCTTTGGGAGGAAAGGCCCAGTTCGGGGGACAGCGCTTTGGGGAGATGGAAGTCTGGGCACTGGAAGCCTACGGAACCGCTTATACTTTACAGGAACTTCTTACCGTGAAGAGCGATGATGTAGTTGGCCGGACCAGAATATATGAAGCTATCGTTAAAGGGGAAAATACCTTGCGGCCGGGGACGCCGGAATCATTCAATGTTCTTATCAAAGAACTCCAGGGCTTAGGATTAGATGTTAAGGCGGAAAAAAGGAAAAATGATCCAGGGGCTCGGGGGCGGCTCGGCCGGGAAAGGCCGGGTACGGAATCTTTTGATGCTATCTCTATCCGCATTGCTTCCCCCGAAGCTATTAAGTCCTGGTCAAAGGGTGAGGTAAAGAAGGCGGAAACGATTAATTATCGGACCTTTAAGCCGGAGAAAGACGGGCTCTTCTGCGAGAAAATCTTTGGTCCTACCAAAGACTGGGAATGTAACTGTGGAAAGTACCGGAGGATTAAATATAAGGGGATTATCTGCGATCGCTGTGGAGTAGAGGTAACCCAATCAAAAGTTAGAAGGGAAAGGCTCGGTCACATTAAATTAGCCTGTCCTGTCTCTCACATCTGGTTTTTTAAGACTATGCCCAGTCGCCTGGGGGCTCTCCTGGGGATGAGTCTGCGCAGTTTAGAAAAAATTCTTTATTATGAAGAATATGTGATTACCGATCCTGGAGATACGGGACTGACCGGGATGGGCTTGCTTACCGATGAAGAATATAGAAAATATCGGGAGAAATTCGGCGATAATTTCCAGGCCAAAATGGGAGCAGGAGCTGTCCGGGGTCTGCTTAAGGAGCTCGACCTGGATAAGTTGTCTTCAGAGTTAAGGGAGGAGCTTAAAAGAACTTCCTCTCAGCAGATGAAGCTCAAGATTGCCAAGAGGTTGAAGGCAATAGAAACCTTCCGTCAGTCCGGCAATAAACCCGAATGGATGATTATGGATGTTATTCCTGTTATTCCTCCGGATCTGCGGCCGTTAGTCCCTCTGGATGGGGGAAGATTTGCTACCTCAGATTTAAACGACCTTTACCGCCGGGTGTTAAACAGGAATAATCGCTTGAAAAAATTGTTGCAGGAACCGGTAACTCCGGGGGTGATCATCCGCAATGAGAAACGGATGCTCCAGGAGGCCGTGGATGCCCTTTTAGATAACGGACGCCATGGGCGACCGGTGCTCGGAGTGGGCAACCGGCCCTTGAAATCTTTAAGTGATACCCTTAAGGGCAAACAAGGTCGTTTCCGCCAGAACCTCTTGGGGAAGAGAGTCGACTACTCCGGACGATCGGTTATCGTTATCGATCCGAAGTTGAAGCTCCATCAGTGTGGACTTCCCAAAAAGATGGCCCTGGAGCTTTTTGAACCTTTCATTATCAAGAAATTAAAAGAGAGGGAATTCGTCCATACCATCAAGAGCGCTAAGCGAATGGTGGAGCGAGTGAGGCCGGAAGTGTGGGATATCTTAGAAGAGGTAATTAAGGATCATCCCGTCCTTCTCAATCGGGCTCCCACCTTACACCGCCTGGGGATTCAAGCCTTCCAACCGATCCTGGTAGAAGGGAAGGCTATTCATATCCATCCGCTCGTTTGCACTGCTTTTAACGCCGATTTCGATGGTGATCAGATGGCCGTCCATGTTCCTCTCTCCACTGAGGCTCAGATGGAATCCCGCCTCTTGCTCCTTTCCATCAACAACATTCTCTCCCCTTCCGATGGCCGGCCGATAGCTGTCCCCGGTCAGGATATCGTCCTCGGCTGCCATTACCTAACCATTGAAAAACCCGCTGATTTAGGGGAGGGGAGGATATTTGCCGATATGGGGGAGGTCCTTTTAGCTTATGAGGCCGGGAAGGCAGGATTGCAAGCTAAGATCAAAGTGCGGCTTAACGGCCAATTGGTAGAGACCACTACGGGAAGGGTTCTCTTTAATGAATCATTAAGAGCACCTCTTCCCTTTGTCAACGAGGAAATGGATAAGAAAGCACTGATTAATCTGATTGACCTTTGTTACCGGAAGCATGGCTATGGGGAGACCGCCAAACTTCTGGATAATTTGAAGGAGATAGGTTTTGAAATAGCTACCTTTATGGGTATCTCCATCTGTATTGATGACATCAGGATACCACCAGAGAAAACGGCTATCCTGAAACAAGCTCGCCTGGATGTGGACAAGATCGAAGGGCAATATCGAAAAGGAGTAATCACCGATGGAGAAAGATACAACAAGGTGATTGATGCCTGGACCCATATTACCGACAGGATTGAAGACATCATGTTTGAAGGGTTAAAGCAGGAGGGGACTGGGTCAAGTTTTAACCCTATCTATATGATGGCCAAGTCGGGAGCTAGGGGGAGCCCTCTCCAGATCCGCCAGTTAGCCGGGATGAGGGGGTTGATGGCCAAGCCTTCCGGAGATATTATCGAGACCCCGGTTACTTCTAATTTTCGAGAGGGATTGACGGTGTTGGAATACTTCCTCTCTACCCATGGAGGGCGGAAAGGTTTAGCCGATACGGCTTTGAAGACGGCCAACTCCGGTTACCTGACTCGGCGTTTAGTGGATGTGGCTCAGGATGTAATCGTTAATGAGGAAGATTGTGGGACTTTGAATGGGATAACGGTCGCGGGAATTTATGAAGGGGGAGAAGAGATCGCTCCCTTAAAGGATAGAATTTTAGGGCGGGTAGCCCTGGATGATGTTCTTGTCCCCCGGTTAGGAGAGCCTATAGTCAGAGCCGGAGGGGAGATACTGGAGAAGACAGCCGAGGTTATCAAGGAGGCAGGAATCGAGGATGTCCGAATTCGTTCTGCCTTAACCTGTGAGTCAAAAAGGGGAATTTGCCAGAAATGCTATGGACGCAATTTAGCTACCGGGAAGATGGTAGAATTAGGTGGAGCTGTGGGGGTAATCGCTGCTCAGTCCATTGGAGAGCCCGGAACGCAGCTCACCATGAGAACTTTCCATATTGGGGGAACTGCCAGTCGGCTTGTGGAACGGTCGGAGATAGCCGCCCGAAATGAGGGTATTGTTCATTGCCATAACCTGCACATGGTGAAGAATAGAGAAGGAAATACCGTCGTTCTTAACAGGAATGGCGCCGTGAGCATTTGTAACGACGAGGGTAAGGAGCTGGAGCGCCAGGCCATTCCTGCCGGAGCCATAATGAAGCGGGGTCATCTGGAAAGGGTTAGCCAGAGAGAAATATTTGTGAAATGGGATCCTTACACCCGGCCTATCCTCACCGAAGTAGGAGGAAAAGTGACGTTTGAGGATATTGTGGAAGGGGTGACCATGAGGGAAGAAGTGGACCCGGCTACCAACCTGGCGACACGGGTAATCATTGAACATAAAGAGGAATTGCATCCCCAGATCGTCATCCAGAATGAGAGGGAGGAGGTTTTGGGTTACTACAGTATTCCTAGCTGGGCCCATATCGTGGTCAGGAGTGGGGATACTGTTTCTCCCGGGGATCTGTTAGCCAAGACGCCGCGGGAAATAAGCGGAATTACCGATATTACCGGAGGTCTTCCCCGGATAGTGGAGCTCTTTGAGGCCCGCAGGCCCAAGGATCCGGCCATCATCACGGAAATCGATGGAGTGGTGGAGTTCGCTGGTTCCATCCGGGGAAAGAGGAGGATAGTAGTTAAGAATAAAGAGACGGGGATGGCCAAAGAGTATCTTATTTCTCCCGGCAAGCATTTAAATGTCTATAAAGGAGACCGGGTGAGGGCCGGGCAGCAACTCATAGAAGGTCCGGTGGTTCTTCAGGATATTTTAAAAGTAAGAGGAATGACGAAGCTTCAGGAGTATCTTCTTAACGAAATTCAGGAAGTCTATCGGCTACAGGGGGTAACCATTAACGATAAACACATAGAGGTTATTGTCCGGAAGATGCTTGGCAAGATGGAGGTAGAGGATGCCGGCGATACTAACTTCTTGATAGGAGAGCAGGTGGATAAGTTCCGTTACGAGGAAGAGAACAAGCGGGTTCTAGCTAAGGAAGGAAAGCCGGCCAGGGTTAGTCCGGTGCTCTTAGGGATTACCCGAGCTTCCCTGAACACCGATAGTTTCATTTCAGCCGCCTCCTTCCAGGAAACGACTCGCATTCTCACCGAGGCTGCCTTCGGTGGCAAGAGAGATGAGTTAAATGGCCTGAAGGAAAATGTGATTATGGGACATCTCATTCCGGCGGGAACGGGGATGGACCGTTACCGAGAAATAGGGGTAATGAAGAATGCCGACGTTAAATCAGTTGATAAGAAAGGGAAGGAAGAGGGCTAAGAAGAAGACCAAGGCCCCTGCCTTGCGACGTTCTCCTCAGAGGAGAGGAGTCTGCCTTTTAGTGAGGACTTTGACCCCCAAGAAGCCGAACTCGGCTTTGCGCAAAGTGGCCCGGGTAAGGTTGACTAATGGGACGGTAGTAACAGCTTATATCCCCGGCGTGGGGCATAATCTCCAGGAACACTCCATCGTCCTTGTTGAAGGAAGGAGGGTTAAAGATCTCCCCGGAGTGAGGTATCATATCGTGAGAGGTATTCTGGATACGGCTGGGGTGGAGGGAAGAAAGCAAAGTCGATCGCGATATGGAGCAAAAAAACCTAAATAAACCCGTAAAAGGGTTCAAGGGTTCAAGGGGTCAAGGGGTCAAGTGAAAAACTTTAGAAAATATACCCTGGAATCCTCGAATCCTC
>CAZGXS010000020.1:0-11032 GCA_964529935.1 uncultured bacterium
CGATGAACGCAATTTCTACCTCCGCGCCCTGGCGGCCATTGCTCAGATTGCCCAGGATAAAGATTTTGACCGGAGTTGGTTAAAAGCGGGTAATATTGAAGAGTTGAGAAATGTTATTCTCTCAGCAGAAAGGAAACGCGTAGGCACAGTATAGAAAGATGAATATCTGAGTAGTCACGATAATTAAATGGGGTGTCACGCCTGCTTGCCGGCAGATAGGAAAGTGCCGCCTTTGATTACACTGGAAAGGAGGTAGAAGAGAATGCAGCGAAGTGATTTAATTAAGAAAGGCCTGGAGCGGACTCCGCACCGTGCCCTGCTTAAAGCCTGTGGGAAAAAAGATGCAGATTTTAATAAACCGTTTATCGCTGTAGTTAATTCCTGGACAGATATTGTCCCTGGACACATTCATCTACGAGGGCTGGCAAAGGCAGTAAAAGAAGGCATTAAAGAAGCAAATGGCGCACCTTTTGAATTTCATACTATTGCGGTCTGTGACGGTTTAGCTATGGGACATAAGGGGATGAAGTATTCTCTGCCTTCCCGGGATGTAATTGCTAACTCTATTGAAATAATGATTGAAGCTCACGCCCTTGATGGCATGGTTCTTATCCCGGCCTGCGATGAGATTGTTCCGGGGCATTTAATGGCTGCCGGCAGACTAAATATTCCCACCATAGTTCTTACTGGTGGCCCTATGCTGCCCGGTACTTTTAGGGGCAAATCCGTAGATATAATCGATGTATTTGAGGCAGTGGGTGAGGTCTCTCGCGGTAAAATGAGCGAGGATGAGTTAAAAGAACTGGAAAGTTGTGCCTGTCCGGGTGCGGGAACCTGTGCCGGGATGTTTAGCGCTAATACTTTGGCCTGTGGGGTAGAAGCGTTAGGTTTATCCTTGCCCGGCTGCGCTACCTCTCACGCCCTGGATCCTAAAAAAAGAGACATTGCCAAAGAGACAGGAAGACAGATAGTTAATTTAATAAACCAGCAAATTACCGCCAGAAAGATAATGACCTTTGAGGCATTTCTTAACTGGATAAGGGTTTCTTTGGCTGTAGCCGGTTCTACCAACGACGTTCTAGAAGTCTTAGCTATTGCTAAAGAATGTGAGTTAGAGATTCCTCTAAACCTATTTGACGAACTTTCTAAGACCACACCCCATATCTGTAATATGCGTCCCGGCGGTTCTTATACCCTTAAGGATCTGGATAGAGCTGGTGGTGTAGGGGCAATAATGAAAAGACTGGAGCTTTTATTAAGCCTAAATTGTCGGACAGTTACAGAAAAGACAGTCGGTGAGAATATAGCCAAAGCAAAGGTCTTGGATGAGGAGGTGATTCGTCCCCTACCTAATCCGGTTCATCCCACGGGCGGATTGGCTATACTCTACGGTAATTTAGCCCCCAAGGGGGCGGTAGTGAAACAGACCGCTGTGTCAGAGAGTATGTTAAAATGTAAAGGCTGGGCACGGGTGTTTGACTGCGAGGAAGACGCTCACCAGGCAATACTGAGTGGCAAGATAAATAAGGGCGATGTAGTAGTTATCCGCTATGAAGGGCCCCGGGGTGGACCAGGCATGAGGGAGATGCTCGCTCCCACAGCTGCTATCTGCGGTTTAGGTTTAGCCGAGTCGGTGGCTCTTATTACCGATGGTAGATTCTCGGGTGGCACGCGAGGTCCCTGCATCGGTCACATATCGCCTGAGGCAGCCGAGGGAGGGCCTATAGCTTTAATCAAAGAGGGGGATGCTATTTCTATAGATATCCCCAACCGAAGAATAGACTTGGAAATTAAGGAGGAAGAGTTTGTCAGGCGCCGTCAAGAATGGAAGCCTAAAGACAGAAAGCTTACCGGATTCCTGCGAGAGTATGCCCGAGGTGCTATGAGTGCAGATAAAGGTGCCAGCATAGGAGGATTTGGTGAAATTAGAGAATAAGAAAGTAGCGGTAATTGGATTTGGGTTGACGGGAAGAGCAGTGGTTGATTTTCTCTTGAGAAAGAAAGCCGGCATTACCGTGTTTGATGAAAAAGACCGCAGCCGGTTTCCCGATATAGAGGGCTTGGAAAGAAAGGGGGTAAGATTTGAGTTTGGCGTATTTAATTTTGAGAAGATGCATCTTGCAGAACTTATTGTAACAAGTCCGGGAATAAGCGCCCTTAGGTCCTCCGGATTTAGGGAGCTTAAACAGCTTGGCAAAGAGATTATTTCCGAGATTGAAATGGCATTTAGATTTTTTAAGGGAAAGCTCATTTGTATAACCGGGACAAATGGGAAGTCTACCACCGCCAGCTTGGTACACCATCTTTTTATCGCGGCGGGAAGGAAGAGTTATCTTCTAGGTAATATTGGCATTCCTTTTATCAGCGAAGTAGAAAATATAAGGGCTGATGAATATGCTGTGGTGGAGGTATCCTGTTTTCAGTTAGAGGAGATAAAATTATTTAAGCCCGATTATGTTATCCTGACTAATATAACTGCAGACCATCTTGACCGCTACCCCTCAATGGAATCGTATATAGAAATAAGAAAGAATATCTTCAAGAATATCACTTCCGAGGATAAGATTATTTTGAATTTTGACGACCCTTTAATCGAGGAACATTTTGCTGGCTTAGTCAAGGGAGAGGCTTGCTCCGTTAGAGAAAATCCTCCTTGGGCCTCTAACGGTGGCCCGCAAAAATCTACCCCTAATGGGGTTTATTGGTTCTCCCGAAAATCAGAAGTTCCCAGGGGTACTTTCCTGAGAGGTGGCAACTTTATTTTCCGGGATAAAAGGGAAATTTCCTTTTTTAATCTTTCGGATTTCCCCCCCCTTGGAATTCATAATATAGAAAATGCCCTGGCTGCATCCTTGCCTCCTATATTAGAGGGAGTGGAGATGGATTTTATCCGCAAGGGCTTAAAGGATTTTAAGGGGCTAAAGCATAGAATGGAATTTGTTGCTCGTTTCGGGGGGGTAGATTTTATTAATGATTCCAAGGCTACCAATGTAGATGCCGTATTAAAGGCAGTTGCCTGTGCCCGTCAGGGCATAAGTCTTAATTCCACCCCGGAGCAAATAGTGATAATAATGGGAGGAAAAGACAAGGGAGGAACTTTTTCCTTGCTAAAAAATGTTTTAGCTGATACCCTTGCGGGCACAGGCACCCTAAAGGGTACAGGCAAAATTCAATTAATTTTAATAGGAGAAGCTGCACCTTTAATTGAGTCTCAGTTAAACAAAGCAATAAGGATGAGAAAAGCCAAAACTATGAAGGAAGCAGTCCGGATATCTTTTGAAGAGGCAAGTCCTAAAGGGGTGGTATTGCTATCCCCGGGATGTGCCAGCTTTGATATGTTTAATAACTTTGAGCAACGGGGAGAGGTTTTTAAAGAAGAAGTTAGACGGCTTAAAGAAAAAAAAGGAGAAAAATCGTAATGGGTAAATTAAGAGCCTTAGATTTTGAAAATGCCGGGTTAAAAGGAAAGAAGACTGCTTACTTCTCAATGGAAATTGGGTTATCTCCCGATTTTCCTACTTACAGTGGCGGGTTGGGAGTTTTGGCAGGGGATGCTATAAAATCAGCTGCGGATTTAAAGATTCCCTTGGTTGCAGTTACTCTGGTGAGTTTAAAAGGATACTTTCGCCAGGAACTTACCCCCGAAGGAAGACAGGTTGAGCATTTAGCCGAATGGGACCCGGAGAAATCCCTGACCCTTTTACCGGAAGAAGTAGAGGTAAAGATTCAGGGAAGAGTGGTAAAGGTTAAGGCCTGGCTTTATGTGGTAGAGAGTTCAACCGGGGGGAAGGTTCCGGTGCTTTTCCTTGATACTGATGTAGAGGGTAACACCCAGGAGGATAGGGAGCTCACCTCTTATCTTTATGGTGGGGATGAAAGATATAGGATGAAACAAGAGCTCATCTTAGGAGTAGGGGGGCTAAGAATGCTTGAGACCTTAGGGGTAGAGGTCTTAAAGTATCATTTAAACGAAGGGCATGCCGGCTTTCTTACCCTGGAGTTACTGCGTATACATAAAATGGATGTGGATAAGATTAAACAGATGTGCGCATTTACCACCCATACCCCGGTGGAAGCCGGCCATGATAAGTTTTCTTATGAACTTGTTAAGGAAATATTGCCGGATACAGCCTCTATAGAGACTTTAAGAAAATTCGCTGGTCAGGATTGTCTAAATATGACTTTACTGGCTTTAAACTTAAGCGGGTTTACTAACGGCGTAACCAAGAAACATCAAGAGGTAACATCCGAGATGTTTCCCGGTTATAAGATTCAGGCAATAACCAATGGAGTTCACTCTTACACCTGGACATGTGCAAGTTTTAAGAAAATATATGATAAGTATCTACCCGGCTGGGCAAATGAACCTGAATTATTGGCGAGGGCAGCAATTATTCCCCACGAAGAAATCTGGCAGGCGCGCCGGGAAGCAAGGAAGGGGCTCATTGACTATATTAATGGTTCAACCAACATGGAGTTGTCCGCTGATATACTTACCATAGGCTTTGCTCGCCGAGCCACTGCTTATAAAAGACCCAGTTTATTATTTAGTGATCTAGAAAGATTAAAAAAAATACACAAAAAATATAAATTCCAGATTATTTTTGCTGGAAAGGCACATCCCAAAGATGAGCCGGGGAAAAAGATAATCGAAGAGATATTTTCTTATATTAGAGAATTAAAAGATGAAATCAAGATTGTTTATTTAGAAAATTATGACATGGAGATTGCCAGGAAACTAATTTCTGGAGTAGATGTCTGGTTAAATACACCCCAGAAACCGTTAGAGGCCTCAGGCACCAGCGGCATGAAGGCAGCGCATAATGGAGCGATAAACTTTTCCGTCCTGGATGGCTGGTGGATAGAGGGCTGTGTTGAAGGAGTCACGGGTTGGGTCATCGGGCCGCGGCCCGAAGAAAGTCTATCCAAAGAAGAAGCTTACCAAAGAGAGCTCCAGGATATCTATGATAAGTTAGAACAGGTAATTCTTCCTATGTTTTATGAGCAAAGGGATAAATGGCTGGAAATGGTGGAAAGCTCCATTGGAAAGATCGCTTGTTACTTTAACAGTCACCGGATGATGCAAGAATATGCCGATAGAGCCTACTCTAACTCTTCCTTCACCCTTGAATCGTAAAGGCGGGTGACTCAAACCCTGCCTTTTGGAAAAGTACTGGCAGAATAATATGAAATTAAAAGAGACTTTAATTATATTTTTGAAAGGATTGGGCATGGGAATAGCGAATATAATTCCCGGCGTTTCCGGAGGGACAATTGCCTTTATTACCGGTATTTACGAAAGGTTGATCCAGGCGATAAGTAAAATAGACTTTAAATTTATTTTATATTTTCTGAAAGGCGATCTCCGTAAAGCAAATAAAAACATCAGAAACATTGATTTCAAATTATTCATCCCCTTGCTAGCCGGTATGGGCTTAGCGCTTTGGCTTATGTCCGGCATAATACTTTTTTTTCTGCAAAACTTTGTCGCTCTTACCTATGCTTTCTTTTTGGGATTGATATTGGCCTCGACGATTTTGATTTATAAAAAGGTGGATGGCTTATCGGTCAAAAATATATTGTTCTTAATTATAGGATTTTTATTTGCCTTTCTCTCCGCCGGCCCAGCTCGGCTGGAGATGGGACATTCTTTACCTGTTGTTTTTTTATCCGGGGCCCTGGCTATATGCGCGATGATCTTGCCCGGAATTTCCGGGGCCTTCATTTTGATTTTCTTAGGGCAGTATGAATATATGCTCTCGGTGCTGGAGAATGTGCAACTCCTGGAAATGTTCACCTTTGGCTTCGGGGGCTTAATAGGCATTCTATTTTTTTCCAGACTCGTGCATTATCTGTTGAGCAAATATAAATCCTTCACTATATTTTTTCTTATGGGTTTGATGTTGGGCGCGCTACGGCTTTTTTATGAAGAAATAACCAATGCCAATGGTCAGATTTTACCTATTTTGATTTCAGCCCTATTGGGATTTTTTATTATTTTTATTTTGGAAAACAAATTCAGATGCGGAGCTCCTTTTCCGCATCGATGAAATCGCGATTGATTGAATCCATAGCTCTTTTGGCCTTCTGCTTTAATTCGTCCTTTATAGTGGGCGCCTGGCAGAGTTCTCGTAGCACCTGGATGACCATTCTAAAAATTCTCACTAATTCGCCTTCAGCTATATCTGTTATGGTATAGAGCTTTGAGAAGTCCATTCCTTTAGAGAAGGCTTCTATGGCGGGGGCGGCATGGAAATGGGGACTTTTTGAATAGGGATGAACCTTATATTTCTTCTCCAGGCGAAATATATGATGGGAATTGAGTTGGGCAACCTCTTTAATAGGTATGGCTAACCGGGAGAGTTTTGGCGAGGCTTGATTCTTTCTCGGTTCGAAGATGTAACTGGAGATGAGTATATTCAATCCTGTAGCAGAGAGTTGCTCGAGGTACCCTTGATGATAAAGTTCCGCCAGGGGGAGCTCATATCCATAAAGATAGGAAGCCAGACGCCCTTTTTCGGTTAGCTCTCCCTCGGCGATATAGCCCATTTCCTTGAGAAGCTCGACCTTTCTCCTGAGAAGCTCTTCGGCCTCTCTTCTTCCCCCGGCGTTAGATTGAAAATAGTGGAAGGATAAGGGATAAGTTTTAAAGAGCTCTTCCTTCAACCTTCCATAAAGGTGGAGAATAGTGGCGTAAGTGTTGTTAAACTGGCTGATGACTTTTTCCGGTTTTCCGAAAATGACCTGCCGGACCTTCTCTATGGTGGTGAAATGGGGATTAATCCGGGAAAACACGAAACCGCAATCGTCCATTCCTCGCCTTCCCGCCCGCCCGCCCATCTGATAGAAATCCCTCACCCGAAGCTCGCCAAAGTAGGTGCCATGATATTTCCTGAGCTCATCAAATATTACGCTCCTGGCCGGCATGTTTATTCCCAGGGAAAAGGTCTCGGTAGTGAACATGAGCTTGATGAGGCGACTGGTGAAAAGTCTCTCGATCACCTCTTTTAGAGCAGGCAGCATCCCGGCATGATGGAAGGCTATGCCGTGGCTTACGAGGTCGCGCATCTCTAAGGCGGAACGCTCATGGACCAGGTTGAAACGCTCTACAAGTGAGTTAAATAAGGATAGTATCTTTTCTTGCTCAACATTATTTAGGAAATTACGCTGAACAAGCTCGTAGGCAAGGCTTGCGCAGCGCTTTCTGGAAAAAGAGAAATATATACAGGGAAGGCAATCTTTTTCACTGAGGTAATTTATCAGGGTGCTTAATCGATTTCCTGCGAGGTGGCCGGGATGTCTCCCGGGAGGTCTCCCGGGAGGTCTCCTCCTCATATAGGTCTGGCGGAAGTTACCCTGATAAGAGAAATATGAGCGGAATCTATTAAGCTCTTTTATATCGTCCAGTATCTTATTATTACACTGATAGAACAATTTTAAAGGAACTGGCCGTTTTTTCTCCTCTACGATATGCAAAGGTGTCTGGTGTATAGCTGATATCCAGGCGGCCATTTCTTTAACATTAGGTACAGTGGCGCTCAGAGCTAGTATCTTCATGTGAGGAGGCAGAAGCATTATCGATTCCTCCCAGACCGTGCCCCTTGCCGGGTCATCGAGATAATGAATTTCGTCAAATATTATCCAGCCATGATTGGCTATCTTCCCAGGTTTCTCCAGAAGCCAGTTGCGGAATATCTCCGTGGTCATTATCAGTATCGGGGCCTCAGGATTCAGGCTAACATCCCCGGTCAGTATTCCCACCCTATCTTTATAAAGCCTGGAAAAGTCGCGGAACTTTTGATTGGATAGAGCTTTTATGGGGGAGGTGTAAATGACGCTTAAGTCTTTTTTCATACATTCTTCGATGGCCCGCTCGGCAATGAGGGTCTTACCGGACCCCGTGGGGGCAGAGATAAGTACTGAATGCCCGGCTTTGATATGTTTGATGGCTTCCTCTTGAAATTTATCCAGTCGCATAATCGTATTATAGCATAATTTCAGATAATGTGTCTATTTTATTACCTGTGGCAAAATCATCTTGACATAAAGCAGCCATCATCTTATAATAGGTCTAATGCCGGGATGGTGGAATTGGCAGACACGCCAGCTTGAGGGGCTGGTGGGAGCAATCCTGTGTGGGTTCAAGTCCCGCTCCCGGCATGGGGGCGGTTAGCTCAGTCCGGGAGAGCGCTACCCTTACAAGGTAGATGTCACTGGTTCAAACCCAGTACCGCCCATTTTTATAGGGACTGGCTCATTTGCTTCCGAACACGGAGTGAAGCAGTAGAATGGGGAGGCTATCCCAGATGGACGGAGTGTCAGCTCGTAGAAGCGGGTCTGTCCCCGTGCGCGAAGAGTAGTTGCTTGATTTGTCAAGCTGATTAATAGGCGTTTACTTTGCTATACTAAAAAATTCTGGGGGCGGTAATTCAGTTGGCTAGAATGCCGGATTGTCGATCCGGATGTCGCGGGTTCGAGTCCCGTTCGCCCCGTCAATTTTGAAACTAATATCTGCATGAAACCTCTCATCCAAAAAGTAAAGCTGTTTCCCAAAAAGTGCAGTTATCCATAGGTGTAGTGTAGCCCTTTATGGGCGTAGAGAGCGGGGACAAGTTCCTCGGAGATTCATATTTTTACGGGCATAAAGCCCTACACTACCTCATCTCTGCTAAATTTAGAGAAGAGCCAAAAAGTAAAGGTGGATAGCCGTAAGGCCATTCACCTTTTTCCACACTTTACCAAAGTGCTCGTCGCTGACTTCTTTTAAGGCAAAATTTTACCGGCGGAAAATTTTGTCCCCCCTGATTAATGCAAAACATGCTTTATTAAATGCCCAAAATATAATATACTATTAAATGTGTTTATAACTATCTACGAAACAAATTTTGTATAATTACTCCGGACTTGTTCAGGCAAAAGAGAGAGGCAACGATATGGCAAAGAAGAAAATTTTAGTCGTTGATGACGAAAAGGATATCGGAGAGTTAATTGAATATAACTTAGGCAAGGAAGGATATCAGGTAGTTTCTGCTTATAATGGCGAGGAAGCTCTGAAATTTATTAAAGGGGATTTGCCCAATCTAATTATCCTGGACCTGATGTTGCCCGGGATAGATGGCTTAGAGGTATGCCGTATCTTAAAGAGAGACCCTCGCACTTCCGGGATTCCTATTGTTATGCTTACGGCTAAGGGAGAGGAAGCGGATATCGTCGCTGGTCTGGAGTTAGGGGCGGATGATTATGTGACCAAGCCTTTCAAAGTGCGGGAGTTGCTTGCCAGAGTGAGAGCAATTCTCCGCCGCTTGTCTTCAAAGGAAGAGGAACGAGAGATAATTAAAATCGGTGATTTGGTGACTGATTTGATGAAACATGAGGTTACTCTGAAAGGGAAACCCCTTAAGCTTACTTCCACAGAATTCAATCTCTTAAAGTGCTTGGCTTCTAATCCAGGTAGAGTCTTTACCAGAGACCAGCTCCTGAATAAGGTCTGGGGAGAGGAAATAGTAGTAGTTGATAGGACCGTTGATGTTCATATAAGGAGATTGCGCCAGAAGTTGAAGACAGCCTCTTCTCATATTATCACTATTAGAGGAGTAGGCTATAAATTTAGGGAATAGAGATATGCTCCGAGGGAAAATTGCCTGGAAATTGTTTTTAACCTCTGCCGGGTTAGCAATCATCTGTCTAGTGGCGTTTGCACTTTTTGTAAGTACCTACTTTGAGAATTATTATGTGGAAAGGATTGCCCATATTCAGAGGATGGTTTTACTGGGAGCGGTATTGGGCTCTGCCTTCGTCTTGGGGATAGGTTTTCTGGTTACCCGCACCATTACTAAATCTCTTCGGGAGATGACCGGGGTTTCCCGGAACATAGCTATGGGAGATTTTTCCCGGAAGCTAAGGGTTCGCTCGAAGGATGAGCTCGGTCAGTTAGCGGTGGCTCTTAACCGGGTGTCGGAGAAACTTGGGAAGAGGATACAGACCATCACTAAAGACAGGGATAAGGTGTTTGCCATACTTTCCAGTATCATTGAGGGAGTAGTGGCTGTTGATAGAGAAGAAAAAATTATCCTTTTCAATTCGGCTTCCGAGAGGATGTTTGCTCTCCCCCGGGATGAAGTAATGGGAGAATTTTGCTGGGAGGTGCTCAGAAACAATGAATTGAATGATCTTCTGAAAGAGGCCTTAAACAAAGGAGAGCTATTCTCGAGAGAGTTAACCATGCTCTTCCCCTGGGAGAGGGTCTTCGAGGTTCACGCCGTTCCCCTGGGGGATAGGGAGGAGGTCTGGGGGGCAGTGGCTGTCCTGCATGACATCACCGGCATCAAGAACTTAGAAAAGATGCGGGTTGAGTTTGTGGCTAATGTCTCCCACGAGTTACGTACTCCTCTTACTTCCATCAGAGGATTTATTGAGACCTTGAGAAATGGGGCCATTGATGACCCGGAAGCAAAGGTTCGCTTTCTGAATATCATTGAAAAACATGCTGATAGATTGAATAGTCTTATCAATGACCTCCTCCAGCTTTCCCGGATAGAGTCCAGAGAGATTCAAATGGAATTCCATTCTGTAAATCTTAAGGAGCTAATAGACGAGATAATTTTTAATTTCCGGGAGAAGACAGAATTAAAGAGGCATACTATCGCAGTAAACGTTCCTCCTGAATTCCCAGAGATAGAGGCAGACCGGGAAAGGATAGAACAGGTCCTGAGCAATCTTCTTGATAATGCTATCAAGTTTAGCCCTGAGGGAGGAAAGATATCTTTTTTCGCTCTTGACAAAGGAGAGGATATACAAATTGAAGTATCCGATACAGGAATCGGCATTCCCCGGGAACATTTAGGGCGCCTTTTTGAGCGCTTCTACCGTGCGGACAAGGCCCGCTCCCGAGAGCTGGGAGGAACAGGTTTGGGCTTGGCCATAGTCAAGCATATCGTCCAGGCACACGGAGGAAGAGTAGAAGTAGAAAGCAAATTCGGCAAAGGCTCTAAGTTCCTCTTCATTCTTCCTAAAGCTCAACTCACCGGGTAAA
>CAZGXS010000021.1:0-4585 GCA_964529935.1 uncultured bacterium
CCTTTGTGCCTTTGTGCCTTTGTCACTTTGTGCCTTATTTTGATTATACCCCGAAGTATTCCTCCTGTCAACAATTTTTTAAGCATTTTAGGCTATGGCCATAGCCATCCGAATCAGAGGGGTAAACAAAGCGATGACCACGAAACCAACCATCACTCCCATAATGACAATAAGCAGAGGTTCCATAGTGGAAGCCAAACCCGCTACGGCTGTATCCACTTCATCGTCATAGGTATCCGCTACCTTAGTAAGCATCTGATCCAGGTTCCCCGTCTCCTCTCCGACAGTGATCATGCTGGTAACTAAGGGAGGAAAGGCTCCACTGTCCTCCAGAGGACCGGCAATAGTTTCTCCCTCGCGGATGCTATCGTGGACATTGCTGACGGCTTGAGATATCACCATGTTTTCAGCCGTCTCCTTGGTTATGGAGAGAGCCTGGAGTATGGGCACTCCACTGGAGATGAGAGTTCCCAGAGTTCGACTGAATCTGGCCACCACTATTTTTTGGGACAGAGATCCGAAAATGGGAAGTTTCAATTTTATCTTATCGATAACCAACCCTCCTTTTCTCGTCCTCCTTATTAATTTAAAAAGTATAATAAAGGCAATGATACCCACAGGGATTAACAGGGCTTGCCTAGTTTGAAGAAAAGCATGAATGTTTACCAAGAGCAAGGTGGGAGCCGGAAGTTCCTCCCCCACATCCGCAAACATCTTTATAAAGGTAGGAAGGACAAATCTAAAGATGACCGCCAGAACGCCGATTATGACGCAGATAACTATAAGGGGATAGACCATAGCGCTCTTTATCTTCCTGCTAAGAGCCATACTTTTCTCTACAAACTCCGCTAAACGCTGGAGGACTACATCCAAAACTCCTCCCACCTCACCGGCCTTGACCATATTGACGAAAAGTTTGGAGAAGGCTCGAGGATGTTTAGCCAGAGCTTCAGAAAAAGTGCTTCCTCCTTCCACATCCTGAGAGGCCGTCTCTAAGATATCTTTCAGGGCGCAGGGTTTCATCTGTTTTTGGAGGACGCCAAGGCTACGAATAAGGGGAAGCCCGGCATCTATGAGGGTAGATAGTTGTCGGGTGAAAGGAGTGAGCTGCTTGGCACTTACCCGATCGGTCAGCCCGGGTATCTTAATCTGAAACTGGAGGGCGCCCCCTTTCCCGGGAGCCGATTTAGCTTTAGCTCTCCGTTCAGTTACCCGGGTGGGAAAATAATGCATCCCCCGCACCTGGCTAATAGCTAAGGCTTGACTATCAGCTTCCACTACTCCCTTTACCTGTTTGCCTTGAGCGTCAGTGGCTACATAATTAAAGACGGGCATCTCCTTATTCCTCCTAGTAATTTTATAGGGTTCAAGGGTTTGTTTTCTAATAACTTAATAAGCCCCTTAAGCATCCTCTCAATATCCCCTCTATGATCTTGTAATCCTTAAAGCATTTCACTTGACCCCTTGGATCCTTGACCCCTGGAACCCTTTTTTGGGAGAAGAACCAAGGATTCTTGCTATCGACTAGGGGCTAAATTATATTTCAAGCGAACAACTGGGTTCCCTTGACTACTTCCTCTATAGTAGTAATTCCCTGATAGGCCTTATCCAGACCATCCTCCCGCATCGTTCTCATCCCCTGCTCCTGCGCTTTTGCCCGAATATCCTTGGTCGAGGCCTTTTCAATGATAAGCATTCCGAGCTCACTGCTCATAATGAGAAGCTCAAAAATGCCGATTCGTCCCTTATACCCGACATCATCACAGAGGCTGCATCCTTTCCCCCGGTAAAAGATTCTCTCCTTAGCCTCCTCTATCGTTAAATTGATAGCCTCTAACTCTCCCTCACCCGGCTGGTAAGGCTCCTTGCAATTCTGGCAGATGGTTCGCACTAACCTCTGGGCCAGAACCGCCTCCAGAGTGGAGGTAATCAGAAAGGGCTCGATCTGCATATCGATCAAGCGGGTTATGGTAGAGGGAGCATCATTGGTATGCAGGGTGCTGAGGACTAGATGTCCCGTGAGGGAAGCTTGGATAGCGATCTCGGCTGTCTCGAAATCCCGGATCTCACCGACCAGGATAATATCCGGGTCCTGACGAAGAATATGGCGCAAACAACCGGAAAAAGTGAGACCAATAGCTTCTTTAATCTGAACCTGCATAATTCCGGGGATATTATATTCCACCGGATCCTCAGTAGTGATAATCTTTACCTCGGGGACATTGAGCATCTGAAGAGCAGAATATAAAGTGGTCGTTTTACCACAACCAGTGGGACCAGTAGCCATAATTATTCCATTGGGCTTTTTGATCAGCTGCTCAAACTTCCGGAGGTTATCAGGTGATATCCCCACATGGTTTAGAGAAAGCATAACGACGGACCTATCCAGAACTCTCATCACTATACTTTCTCCAAAAACGGTGGGCAGAGTGGAGATACGCAAATCCACTTCTCTTCCTCCCATATTAATCTGGATTCGCCCATCTTGGGGAAGTCTCCTCTCGGCAATATCTAAGTTCGCCATAACCTTTATTCGGGAGGCCATGGCCAGGCTCAGATGCTTGGGAGGAGGAACCATCTCATAGAGAGCTCCATCAACCCGATAACGAATTTTAAATTGGTCTTCAAAGGGCTCAAAGTGAATATCGCTGGCCCTGGCTTTGATAGCCTGCTTAAGAACCAGGTTGAGGAGCTTAACCACGGGAGCTTGTTCCGTTAACTGTTGCAATTGCTGAACATTAGTTTCCGGCTCCCTCTCCTCGATATCAGTGATTTTACCTGCTTTCTGCTCCAGGTCTTCTAAGAGTTTCTCCGCTGATCCCAGCCCCTCCCCATAATGTTTCTCTATAGCCCTCTGCACATGCTCCTCAACACTAATGGCTCCCTTCACCTCACAGCCCAATAAAAAAGGAAGGTCATTCAAGGTGTTGACATTCAAGGGGTCAGCCATAGCGACGGTCAGAGTATTATCCTCCCAGCTTACCGGTACAATCTTATAGATGCGAGCAACGGAAGGAGAGACCCGCTTGAGGATATCTCCCGGTATCTCCAGCTGACCCAGATTGATGGATGGCATACCTGTCTGTTCCCTCAGAACCATAACGATATCGGCTTCCTTGACGAAACCTAAATCTATGAGCACCTGTCCCAAAAGTCGCTTCATCTCTTTTTGCTTCTCTAACGCCTCCCGGAGCTGCTTATCATTGATTAAGCCTTTATTTTTCAAGAGCTCTCCCAATGCTCGCCGGCGACGACTAATTGCCATTTCCTCACCCCCAAAAAAAACAGAATTAAGTTGTAAGTTATAAGTTATAAGAACTAAGTATGAACGGACAACATAAATGTCTCCGCTCTAACTGCTTAAAAAGGAATTTCCCATAAACTCTATAAACTCAGCCAACCCTATGTTTATTCCAGCTTGGCCTGAAGCGCAGCCGCATCGTAAGCTAAGTTCATCATCTCATCATAGACAATTAACCCTTGGTTATAAAGTTCGTAAAGGGATTGGTCCAAAGTCTTCATTCCATATTTAGTTCCTGTCTCGATGGCCGAAGGTATGTTATAGGTTTTTCTTTCCCTGATTAGATTCTGGATAGCTGGAGTAGCCACCATTATTTCGAAAGCCGCAATCCGCCCCCGGGCCGAAGCTCTGGAGAGGAGCATCTGGGAAATTACGGCTAAAATGGATGTGGAAAGTTGAGTCCTGAGCTGTGCTTGTTGTCCCATAGGGAAGGCGTCGATGATTCGATCCATCGTTCGAGCAGCCCCTGTAGTATGCAGAGTAGCAAAGACCAGATGTCCCGTCTCCGCCGCCGTGATAGCGGCCTCCATGGTAGCCAAATCTCGCATTTCTCCTACCAAAATCACATCTGGATCCTGGCGAAGGGATTTGATTATAGCTTCGGAGAAGGAAGGAACATCCACTCCTAACTCCCTCTGAGTTATCAACGACTTCTTATGCTCATGATAATACTCAATAGGGTCCTCAACAGTAATTATATGACAATCTCTTTCACTGTTGATCAAATCAAGCATAGTAGCCAAAGTAGTCGTCTTACCACAGCCAGTAGGTCCAGTAACCAGGACAAGTCCTTTAGGTTTGTAAAGCAGCTTCTTGATAGTGGGAGGCAAGCCAATCTTTTCAAAGGTCAAAAGTTTCGAGGGAATCAACCTTAGAGTTAGTCCTATATACCCCTTCTGCTTGAATACGCTCACCCGGAACCTGGCTAAATCTCCAAAGGCAAATCCGAAGTCAGTGCCCCCTCTTTCCTGAATCTTCTGTTGCTGGGCAGCGGAGGTAATTGACTTCATCAACTCTACTGTATCATCCGCCATGAGGGGCTGGAAATCTAAAACATCCAGCCTTCCATCAATCCGCAATACCGGCGGGCTATCCACCGTTAGATGGAGATCAGAAGCATTTCTCTCCACCACGATACTCAGAAGTTCATTCATCTCCATGATAATAATACCCCCTTGCAACCTAAAGCTTAGCGCACCTTCGGTGCGGACAGGCACAGAGGCACTAAGGCACAGAGGCACAAAGTTAAAAACAGTGCTTATTAATCCTTAATCCTTAATCCTT
>CAZGXS010000021.1:4685-10351 GCA_964529935.1 uncultured bacterium
GCACAGAGGCACAAAGTTAAAAACAGTGCTTATTAATCCTTAATCCTTAATCCTTCCCTTTGTGCCTTTGCTACTTTGTGCCTTTGCGCCTTATCTTTAAATTACTCCACATCCATCTGGGTTACCCGAACGACCTCGGCTACGGTAGTTATTCCCTTAAACACTTTCTGCCACCCATCCTCCCTCAAAGTCTTCATCCCTAAACTTCGTGCTTTCTCCCTGATTTCTGTGCTTGAGGCTCGCTTCAAGACTAAATTTCGAATGGGGTCAGTGACTATCAAGACTTCAAAGATTCCCTGACGCCCCCGATAGCCAACCTGGCTACACTCCCGGCATCCCTTACCTCGATAAAATTTTAATCCGGCGATATCCTCCGAGGATAATCCTATCTCAAGCAATTCCTCACTCGGAGGCTGATAAGATTCTTTGCAGGACGCACAGATGACCCGGACCAACCTCTGGGCCATAACTCCCTGGATAGAAGAGGATGCTAAGAAGGGTTTAATCCCCATATCAATCAACCGGGTCATGGCCGAGGAAGCATCGTTGGTATGCAAAGTGCTGAGGACCAAATGCCCCGTGAGAGCGGCCCGGATAGCAATTTCCGCTGTTTCCCGATCCCTGATTTCCCCTACCATAATAATATCCGGAGATTGCCTCAATATCTCCCTCAAGACTTTGGCGAAGGTCAATCCGATCGCCGGCCTAACCTGAGTCTGGTTGATCCCGCTTAACTGATATTCAACTGGCTCCTCCACACTGATTAGCTTTTTATCCGGCTGGTTTATCTTGTTTAAGCAAGCATACAGTGTGGTTGTCTTTCCACTGCCCGTAGGACCAGTAACTAAAACTATTCCATTGGGAAGAGAGAGGAGGCCCTCAAACCTTTCCCTATCTTCAGGCAAAAAGCCCATATCACCCAGATCTAAAAGGAGGTTCGATTTATCTAATATACGGAGAACCACGCTCTCTCCGTGAATAGTGGGAAGGGTGGACACCCGCAAGTCTACCTCTTTCCCCAGGAGGTTGAGCTTTATTCTTCCATCCTGGGGAAGCCGTTTTTCGGCAATGTCTATTCCGGCCATAATTTTTACTCGGGAGATAACCGAACCTTGAAGCCTTTTGGGTGGAGCGGGGACCTCATAGCAAACTCCATCTACTCGATATCTCACCCGGAACCGATTAGGGAGAGGCTCTAAATGAATATCGCTCGCCCGACTTCGGAAGGCCTCTAAAATGAGAAGGCTGACCAGCTTAATTACAGGGGCTTCTTCTTCCGATTCTTCTACCCCGATCTTATCGTCTTCCACCCCCGCAAAGGTAATATCCCGCTCACTGATCTCCGAAATTATGGTTTCAATGCTCTCTTCTCCGGTGCCGTAATATTTATCCAGAGCTCTGGTTATCTCCTCTTCAGTAGCCAACACTCCTTCCACTCTATAGTTAAACATCGCCTGGAGGTTGCCCAAGATAGGGAAACTCAAAGGATCAGCCATAGCTACAGTGAGGGTATTGTTATTCATCTTAAAGGGAAGAATCCGATGTCTCCTGGCTAAAGCAGCAGGGATATTATCAATGATTTTCTTATCTATTTGGTGGTCGGAAGGTTTGACTACCACCATATCAAATTGAACAGCTAAAGACTTACACAGGCCATCGACACCGATAGCTCCATTTTTTAAAAGAATATGCCCTAAAGGCTCACCGCTGTTTTTCTGCTCCCCTAAAGCCTTGTTCAGCTTCTTCTCATCGATCAAACCTCGTTCCAGTAAGATCTCTCCCAGGTACCGATGCTTCTTCGCCATAAAAAACCTTCCCTTCTTGGACGCAGATCTTCGCAGATACAAAATTAAAAACAAAAAAATATTTACCACGGAGGCACAAAAACACAGAGGGTACAGATTTTTAAAAACTATTTCAATTATTCATCTTTTCTTATTTCTCCGGGTTCTCCGTGCCTCCGTGGTAAATATTTTTTAATTCTTTAAATCTGCGCTTATCTAAAGTCCTATATGATTTTTCTTCTTTGCTTTAAGTTAATTATGCCTGGATACTCCCTTCCTGTCAACTCATTTTAGGACTCACAACTTAGCCCTCAATAAATTCTCCCATCCTTCGATACTTATTATATCTTTCCTCTATTAGCTCTCTTCCTGAAAGTTTGCTAAGCTCCTCTAAGTTTTTCTTTAAGACTTCCTTAACATTAGAGGCAGAGCCTTCATAATCCCGATGGGCTCCCCCTAAGGGCTCGGGAATGATCTCATCAATTATTCCTAACCTTAAAAGATCCTGGGCAGTCAAATTCAGAGCTTGAGCAGCCTCTGGAGCTTTGGATCTTTCCTTCCAGAGAATAGCCGCACAACCCTCGGGAGAGATTACGGAATAAACAGCGTTTTCCAGCATCAAGATTTTATTTCCCACCCCTAAGCCCAGAGCTCCCCCACTTCCCCCCTCTGCAATAACTAAGCTGACCAGGGGAATTTTCAAACGGGACATCTCCCTTAAGTTTTCGGCAATAGCTCCCGCCTGCCCTCGTTCTTCCGCTCCGATTCCGGGATAGGCTCCCGGAGTGTCAATAAAAGTGATGATGGGAAGCCCAAATTTCTCTCCTAACTTCATGAGCCGCAGGCTCTTGCGATATCCTTCCGGGTGAGGCATACCAAAATTCCTCCTCAGATTCTCCCTGGTGTCCCTCCCCTTCTGATGGCCAACAACCACTATGGGCTGACCATCAAGCTTAGCTAATCCTCCCACAATGGCCTTATCATCGGAAAAACTGCGGTCTCCATGAAGCTCCTGGAAATCATCCATAATCAGGTTGATATAATCTAGAGTGTAAGGACGCTCGGGGTGACGGACCAACTGAATTCTTTGCCAGGGAGTAAGGCTGGCGAATATTTCCTTCTTCAGCTTCTCCGCTTTTCTCTCTAATTCCCCAAGCTCTCCTGAGAGGTCCATCTCTTCGGAATTGGTAAATTTTTTCAACTCCTCTATTTTTCTTTCCAATTCAACGATGGGTTTCTCAAAATCTAAATGAAGAGTCATTAGAATATGCCTCACTACGTTCGGCAAAGGATTCAAGGGTTCAAGGGGTCAAGGGGTCAAGGGAAAATCTTTAGAAAATAAACCCTTGAATCCTCGAATCCTTGAATCCTCGCATCCTATGATAGAGCTTCAATCCAGTCATCTGTTCTCTTAAAAGATTCCGTGCGTTATCTGTATCATTCTACAATAATCACCGGTGTTCCCGGAGTAACTAAATCAAACAGCTCTTCCACATCCTCATTGAACATTCTCACGCAACCTTGAGTAGCTCTCTTACCGATGGTTTCCGGCAGGGTGGTGCCGTGGACACCGAATCCAGGCAGGCAGATACCCATCCAGCGGGTGCCTAAAATATTTTTCGGGTGCCCAAAAGGCCGACGGAAACCATCGGGAGCATACCAGACCGGATCAATGAGTTTATTAATAATCTCGAACTCACCGGTGGGGGTCTCACGACCTTCCCGGCCAACGGCTACCGGATAGGTTTTGACCCACCTCTCGTTAAGATAAAGGGAAAGGGTAAATTCAGATAAGTCAACTACCAGACGATAATTTCCGGGAGTAACTTTTAAGGTTTGTCTCGGCCGGATTCTATCCGTCTTCAGCCGGTTACTTCTCATCAGGAGGGGAGCGGTAGTGTTGAATCTCCGGGCAATAATATAGAGAGAGTCGCCAAACTGCACCTCATAGAGCTGGCTATCCTCGGTAGGGATGGGAGAAAAAATCAATCCGATGTTAAGGTCTCCTAATTGCCGGCGCGCCGCCAGGAAAGAATTGCTCTCGGGGAAATCGTCCATTACTTTCTGAAAAGCCTCTCGGGCCGACTTCCATTCTTCTTGAGCAACCCAGATTCTCCCCTGGCCTAAAAGAGCCTCATCTACCACTATGCTGAAGGGAAAATCGGTAATCACCTTCCCATAAAATAAAAGAGCTCTATCTAAATGACCTTGTTTCTCCGCCAAGGCACCCAACTGGTAATGAATCTTAGCGGCATAATCACTTTCCGGGAAATCCTTAAGGTGCTCTTGAAAATAATGTTCTGCTTCTTCATAGTTCCCCAGGCCCATAAGGGCAAAAGGGATTCGATAGCGGGCCTGATGAGCTTCCTGGCTTTGAGGAAAATTTTCCCTCACTTTCCTCAACTGCTCTAGCGCCTGGGCATACCTTCCCTCCCGGTAAAACGCTTCTCCCCGGGCATAAGCTAAGAAACGTTTTTCCTCCCGACGCTCCTCGCGGCGCTGGAGAGCAAGAAAGGAGGCAGCAAGCAAACCGAGAATGATAATGAGAACGGCGCCTACTAAGATTCTTTTATTCATAAAAGGTCCCCCGAATTTTTTCTTGGAGGGACCGGCACATTTACCGGAGAGTTCTGCAAACGGTAGAATATGCCTGTCCCTTTGCGAACTGTATTTATTGTAGCAATTTGTTTAAATAATGTCAAAGGAAAATTACGGGGCAAGGGGACAGAAAGGAAACATACAACTGAGCTTGGAGAGCTAAGCAAACAGGTTCCTATCCAGGCTCCGGTACTGAATGGCCTCGGAGAGATGGTCAGGTTGGATGACCTCCGAGGCGGCTAAATCGGCAATCGTTCTCGCTACCTTGAGTATCTTATCATAGGCTCGGGCGGATATGCCCAGCTCAACCATAGCCATTTTGAGAAGTTCCCGCCCCTCATCATTCAGTCGGCAGCATTTTTTTATCTGTTTCTGATTCATGTAAGCGTTGCCATATATTTTGTCTTCTTTAAACCTTTGTCTTTGAATATCCCGAGCTCCTTGCACCCTCTTCCTTATCTTCTCTGAAGACTCACCGAGTTTCTCTTCGATAAGCTCTTTATATTTTAAGGCCGGAGTCTCCAGATGAATGTCTATTCTATCCAGAAGAGGACCGGAAATGCGGGCCCGATAACGTTGAATTTGATAGGGAGTGCAATGACACTCTACCCCATCACCAAGATGTCCGCAAGGACAGGGATTCATGGTAGAGATAAGCAAAATTCTGGAGGGAAAGGTTAAGGTCTTGTTCACCCGGGAGATGGTAACCGAGCCATCCTCAAGGGGCTGTCTGAGAACCTCAAGAGCCGGCCGATGAAATTCGGGCAGTTCATCCAAAAAAAGCACCCCATTGTGAGCTAAGCTGACCTCGCCCGGTTGAGGAATTGTTCCTCCTCCCACCAGGGCAATATCGGAAGAAGTATGATGGGGCGAGCGAAAGGGGCGCCGGGTAATCAGGGCTTGCTGGGGAGGAAGAAGCCCGGCCACACTGTGAATCTGAGCTGTCTCTAAGGCTTCCTCCAGGCTCATATCCGGAATAATCGTCGGAAGTCTTTTGGCCAGCATGGTCTTGCCTGCGCCGGGAGGACCGATCAGCAAAACATTGTGGGACCCGGCCGCCGCCACCTCCAGAGCTCTTTTTACAGAGAATTGACCTTTAACATCGGCAAAATCGACTTCGTAGTTGGATAAGTCCTTTAAGAGAGCATCTAAATCTACCTTATGAGGAGTAAGCTCTAAATCTCCATTCATAAATTTAACGGCTTCTACAAGGCTTCCCACCCCGTAGACGGCAATATCTTTGATTACCGCCGCCTCAGCGGCATTATCCCGGGGAAGGATTAT
>CAZGXS010000022.1:0-10188 GCA_964529935.1 uncultured bacterium
CCCCTTGAATCCTCATTTTTCCTTTGCGCTTTATCTTTTTAGCACCAATACCTCTTCTAATCGGGAAAAATCAACGGCCGGTAGAACCCACGCTTTTTGAAGATAGTCTTTTCTTTGCACGGAAATAACCTTGCCGATCCTCAAGCCCGCCGGATATCTTCCTCCTAAACCGGAGGAGACAATAAGATCGCCCCCCTTAATATCAGCCTCGGGAGAGAGATGGACCATCTCGCTGAGATTAGTTCCTCTTCCTTTCACCACTCCCTTTGCCCGGCTTCTTTGTACCAGACCACCCACGGAAGCTACCCCATCCAGGATAAGTCGAACTCGGGAAGCATTCCTGGCCACCTCGCTTATATATCCCACGATTCCCTCAGCCGTAATCACCGGCATTCCCTTTTGAATTCCCTCCCTCCTTCCTTTATCAATGGTCACCATCCGATACCATTCGGTTGGCTCCCTTCCGATAACTTTAGCCCCCACACTTCCAGCCAAAAGCTCCTCAAGAGATACCCTCTCCCGGAAAGCTAATAACCGCCGAAGTCTTTGATTCTCTAACCTTTCTTCTTCCAATTCGGTTATCTTGGCTCTTAGGTGATTGATCTCCTCTTGAAGGGACTCCTTGCAGCCAGCAGCAGAAAATTTTTCCTTAAATTCAAACAGCCGATTCTGCCCGGAGGTTAACACATTTTGAAACGGAGCCAAAAAGGAAAGCAAAACATTGGAAAGAGATTCATTCGCGGACCTCAGGGTCAGGATAATAAAGGATGAAAAAATTAATATCCCAGGGACGAGCACCTTTCTGTGTTTAAAGAAGAAGCTCAAAATAACCCTCCCTACGGTCGGGATTGGACAGTGGGCAGTTTACAGTAAAGGGGGAAGATTTGTAACCTGCTCAGTCTACGCTAATGGCCACATTCTGCAAGATTTTAATTTCTTCTAATATCTTACCTGTTCCCATAACTACCGCATTTAAAGGATCTTCCGCTATGTGTGTTGGCAAGCCGGTTTCCTCATTCAATAATTTATCTAACCCTTTAAGGAGGGCACCACCGCCAGCCATGACTATTCCTCGGTCCACTAGATCAGCAGATAGCTCAGGAGGAGTCTGCTCCAGAGTCAGCTTCACCGCCTCCACAATAGCGCCAATGGGATCGCTCATCGCTTCCCGTACCTCCTGCGAGGAGATGGTTAGAGTCTTGGGCAGCCCGGCTACTAAGTCTCTTCCTTTAACCTCCATAGTCGTTTCTTCATCTAAGGGAAAAGCTGAGCCAATTTTTACCTTTACTTCCTCCGCCGTCCGTTCACCGACCATTAAGTTATAGGTTCTCTTCAAATGCTGGGTGATAGCCTCATCCATCTCATCCCCGGCAATGCGAACTGTTTTGCTGAGAACCATTCCTCCCAGAGAAATAACGGCTACCTCCGTAGTTCCTCCCCCTATATCCACCATCAGGTTACCTCCCGGCTCCTGCACCGGAAGTCCGGCCCCAATAGTGGCCGCCATAGGCTCTTCAACCAGATAAACCTCCCGGGCCCCGGCCTGTCGGGCAGAATCATCTACTGCCCTCTTTTCCACAGCCGTGATTCCAGAGGGGATAGCGATCACTACTCGAGGAGCAAAAAACCTTCCTCTCCGATAAACCTTAAACATAAAATAGCGCAACATTTTTTCTGTGATAACAAAGTCAGCGATCACTCCGTCCTTAAGCGGCCTGATGGCGACAATATTGCTGGGAGTTCTTCCCACCATCCTTCTGGCTTCTAACCCTACAGCTAATACATTATTTGTGTCTTTCTCTACAGCCACCACTGATGGTTCGTCAAGAACAATGCCTTTCCCTTTAAGATAGACTAAAGTATTAGCTGTCCCCAAATCAATGCCAATGTCGTTGGAAAACCAACCAAAAATAAAACCAAAAGCCATTTTTTTCTCCTTATAAAAAACTAAGATTAAGTTGTAAGTCGTAAGGATTAAGTTCAATACTTAATCCTGCCCTTTATATCTTACCTCTCAATACAGTAAATAATAACATATATCAAAAAGAAATCAAGAAAAAAGTTGACATGGATTAAAAGAGTTGGTTATAATGAGAACTCGTTATTTATAAAGAGGCAATTTAAAAAGAAACAGTTTAGTTGGGGTAGTGTAGGGGCTTGTCCCCGTTTTTTACGCCCGCGAAGGGCTACTTATTTTACGCCCATAAAGGGCTATACTACTGATGGTATTCTTTAAAAAAAGGAGACGGATATGTCATTAACACCCATGCGACAAGTATTAGAAGAAGCAGAAAAAGGTAAATATGGAGTGGGGGCCTACAATGTAAATAATATGGAGCAGCTTCAGGGTATCATCTGGGCCGCGGAGGAAACTAAATCTCCGGTAATACTTCAGGTCAGCAAAACGGCCTTAAAGTATACAGATAAAGAACTCCTGGTAGCTATGGTAGAAGTAATGGCTAACAAGTATAAGGACATCCCTATTGTCCTTCACCTCGACCATGGTTCCAACCTGGAAATAGTGAAAGAAGTAATAGATTTAGGATTCACCTCGGTAATGATTGATGGTTCTTTAGAAGAAGATGGCAAAACTCCTCGCTCCTTTAAAGATAATGTGAGAGTTACTAAAGAGGTGGTGGACTATGCTCACCCATTTGGAGTAACTGTAGAGGGAGAACTGGGAACCTTGGGAGGAATAGAAGATGGGATTGCCGCCAGCCGGGTAATCCTTACTGATCCAGATGAGGCCAAATGTTTTGTGGAAGAAACAGGAGTAGATGCTTTAGCGATAGCCATTGGCACTTCCCACGGAGCTTATAAATTCAAAGCTACTCCAAAATTAGCTCTGGATATCGCAGATAAAGTACATCAGGATTCACCTCATATATTTCTGGTGCTGCACGGTTCCTCCAGTGTGCCTCAGGAACTGATAGAAGAAATCAATGCCTACGGTGGTTCGGTAGCCAAAGCTATGGGCGTTCCTGTAGAAATGCTCCAGAAAGCTATTGAACTAGGAGTGCGCAAGATAAATATTGATACCGATGGACGGTTAGCCTTTACTGGAGCTATCCGGAAATATTTCCATGAACATCCTGAAGCTTTCGATCAGCGTAAATACTTAGGCAAAGGAAGAGAAGCCATCCATAAATGGGTCCAGAGCAAAATGCTCGATTTTGGAACTGCTGGACATGCCTCTGATTACCAACCACTAACCCTGGAGGATATGAAGAAGTTTTATTCTACTTCTTCGAGACTCTAATCCCCTTTAATCTGCCTATTTCCGGCAGAGAACTGATGAGAGGGCGGGCATAAGTAACAAAAGACTCGGTGACATCATTTCCCGATTCCGCTATAAACTCCGGGGGCATGGATTTGGTCTTCCGGGCTACGCTGGATAAGGGAGTAAGAAAAGTCTCCACCTGATAGTCCCGACCATTGCCCAGCCGACGGAGAGCAACGCTGCCATTATTCTCAGAGGAAAGAGCTAATCTGACCGCATCTTCTCCCACCAGACGCGCTTCCCGGGCATCTACTTCGGAAACTAGACCAGGGAAAGAACGCTGAAGATACCCAAAAGTATCCGAACGTACCCGAAGCTTGCCCTTTGTTTTAATTTCCTTCTTGATAAGACCGGTCAAGAAATCTCCCAAAGCCCCGGTGCCGCTTAACTGGACATTGCCATGCGAGTCCACCTCTCCGGTAGTATATAGGGGCTCTCCCCCCGGAGCGCTGATACCCTCCGATACCGCTATCACTGCTCGACCCAACCGGCTATAGACATCTTCAACATCGGCTAAGAAACGGTCTGTGTGGAAAGGTTTTTCCGGCAGGTAAATAAGATGAGGAGCATCTTCCTCATATTTCCTGGCCAGGCTGGAGGCAGCCGTAAGAAAACCGGCGTGGCGTCCCATGATGACATCCACCTTAATGCCCGGAATAGAAAGGTTGTCCAGGTTATCTCCCATAATAGCCATAGCTACAAACTTAGCCGCCGTTCCATACCCGGGACAGTGGTCCGTTACCAAAAGGTCATTATCTATGGTTTTGGGGACATGAAGTAATCTCATCTCATAGTCCTGGGCAATAGCTATATCAGCAATGATGTTAGCTGTCTCCGCAGAATCATTACCTCCGATGTAGAAGAAGTAACGAATATTATGCTTCTTGAAGATATCCAACACCTGATGGCATTCTTCCTCGGTAGGTTTCTTCCTGGCCGAACCCAGGCCGGCGCAGGGAGTAGCGGCTACTTTCTCTATAGTAGCTGCCTCCTCTTGCCTGAGGTCAAAAAAGTCCTCCTGCAATATCCCTTCAATAGCATATTTTGCTCCATAAACACCAGTTATCTCCTCATGTTTAAGAGCTTCAAAAACAATCCCTGCCAAACTTTGATTAATTACCCCCGTCGGTCCCCCCGACTGCCCAACCAAAACCTTCCCTTTTAATTTCTCTGCCATCTTTCACTCCCCTTTTTTAGTTCCGGGGACAGTCTCGATTCTACGAGCTAACACTCCGTCCATCCGGGACAGTCCCCTTACATTGAGTGCTTATCTCTTAGATAAATCCTTCCTTCCGTTATTGTTCCATTTACGGGAACATCATTCTCCCCCACCGGCAGTTCCTCAACCATCTGCAATTCAAATGCCAAACCCAGACGGGGGACATGTGCCGGAACCTTCCCCAGGAAATTGTCGTAAAAACCTCCCCCAAATCCCAGGCGCTGGCCTTGGTGGTCAAAAGCCACTCCGGGAACGATAATGAGCTCGAGGTTTTCCAGGGGTACCGGCTGACGACCTTTCTCCCCCGGCTCCAGAATCCCATAAGCTCCCGGAACTAATTCTCCGTAATCAGTCAAAAGCAAGGGGATTAAATTTCTCCCCTCCACTTTGCTCAGGGGCACGGCCACCCTCTTCCCCATTTTAAGACTCTCCCTGATCATCTCTTCTGTTCTCACCTCTTTATCCTTGGCTACATAGAACATAATTGTCTTAGCTTTCTTAAACTCCGGCAATTCAAAAAGTTTCTTTTTTATCTTCCGGCTCTTTTCCCTAACCGCTTCTTCGGATAATCCATTTCTTTTAACTAAGATTTCCTTTCGGATGCTCTTTTTTTCCTCCACTTATCTAACCTCTCTTTAATCTTCGCTTCATACCCCTCATCAGAAGGTCGATAGTAAATCTTCTTCCCCGGCCAGTAGTTCTGCTTGACAAAGTGCCCCGCGAACTGATGCGGATACTTATACCCTTCCCCCCGACCCAACTTAGCGGCTCCGGGATAGGAGCTGTCCTGAAGATGTTTGGGAACAGTTTTCGTTCTTTCCTTTTCCACATCCTCTAAAGCTTCCGAGATAGCTAAATAGGAACTATTTGACTTGGGAGCAGAAGCGATATAGGCCGTTGCCTGAGCTAAAGGAATCTTCGCTTCCGGAAGACCGACAAACTCGGAGACCTGAAGAGCGGCATTGGCCAGGACCAAAGCCTGAGGGTCAGCATTCCCTACATCTTCAGCAGCGCAGATAACGATGCGCCGGGCAATGAACCGGGGGTCCTCGCCCGCATAGAGCATTTTAGCTAACCAGTAAATGGCCGCATCCGGATCCGACCCCCGCATACTCTTGATGAAAGCGGAGGCAGTATCGTAATGGCTATCTCCATCCCCATCATAGACCACGGCTTTCTTCTGAATGGATTCCTCAGCCACCGAAAGAGAAAAATGGATAAGGCCGTCTTTAGGGGGAGTGGTCCGCACTCCTATCTCCAGGGCATTGAGGGCTCTCCGAGCATCACCGTCGGAAATAGTGGCCAGATGATCAAGCGCTTCCTTATCAATTTTCACCCTGAACAGGCCCAACCCTCTCTCCTTATCCTGAAGGGCATTCCTGAGAATAACCTTTAACTCCTCCCCGGCTAAGGGAACAAATTCAAAAATCTGAGAACGGGAAAGGAGGGGAGAATTTATGGAAAAATAAGGGTTATGGATAGTGGCTCCTATGAGAGTCACCGTCCCCTCCTCCACATCAGGCATAAGAGCATCCTGTTGAGCTTTATTGAAACGATGAATCTCATCAATGAAGAGGATAGTTTTCTTGTCCCGCAATGTTCTTCGCCCCTGGGCTTCTTCTAACATCTGACGGATATCAGCTACCCCCGAGGTTACTGCATTGAGCTGGGAAAAATGGGATTGGGTGGTATGGGCAATCACATGGGTAAGAGCGGTCTTGCCACAGCCGGGGGGACCATAAAGGATAAGGGAGGTTATGCCGTCGGCTTCTATGGCCCGGCGGAGAAGTTTGCCCGGGCAGAGGATATGACCCTGACCAACGAATTCTTTCAGGGAGCGTGGCCGCATCCGTCGGGCCAGGGGAGCTTCTCCTTTAATACCTTCTTCCTTCCTCTCGAACAGATCCATCACAAGATATCCCTCCCTGCGGTCGGGAGTGAACAGTGAAAACCAAGATACTTCTCCCTATGGTCGGGATAGGGTTCAGGGGTTCAGGGGAAATTATTAATCTATGTAATCTATTTTTTTAATCTGTGTAATCAGCAGAGGATTGAAAATCCTATGCTTTAAAAAAATCCCCCGCACCTGCCGTGTGAAAAGACATTTTACGAACCGGTTTTTAAGTGGGTACCCTCTCAAATGCTTTATGCTTCCGCTCTTAAAACGCGGCCTGCACGTCACACCTGAAGTTGGGTTCCCTTTCTATTAGCGTTCGCTCAAAATGACCGATTCAACACGAACAGGGCAGGGAATTTCTTCATCCTTTGACCCAATAGGGCGCTACAAAAGTGCCGCCCTTAGAATCTATGTAATCTTTTCAAAATCTGTGTAATCAGTAGCGGATTGAAAGTCTAATACATTAAATTATACCACCAAACAAGGACAAATGTCAAGCCCTTAATGCCCCCAGGCTCAACTTCCTATCCCGTTCGGCAAAGATAGCCACTCCAGCCACCAGGACATTAGCTCCCGCCGAAATAACCTGCCTAGCTGTCTCCCTATTTATACCGCCATCCACCTGAATATCCAGAAGAAGTTTCCTCTCCTCTCTCATTTTCCGCAACTCTCTTATCTTGGAAAGAACTTCGGGCATAAAACCCTGACCTCCAAAACCAGGATTTACCGTCATTAACAGAACCATATCCAAACCATTCAGGACCGGTTCAACCTTCTCTAAAGAAGTAGGAGGATTAAGAGCCAGTCCCACTTTCACTCCATAGCTCTTGATGGTTTTTATAATCTCTTTCGGCTCAGAAGTAACTTCAATGTGAAAAGTAATTATATCTGCCCCAGCCCGGGCAAAAGGCGCAACGAATTGGTGGGGGTTATCTATCATCAGGTGAACATCAAGAGGCAATCTCGTTGCCCTCTTCAAGGAAGCCACCACCGGAACCCCGATAGTGATATTGGGAACGAAATGACCATCCATAACATCTATATGGAGAAGGTCAGCTCCCGCCTCCTCCACCTCCATTATCTCTTCCCCTAAACGGCTGAAATCAGCCGCCAGCAGTGAAGGAGCAATTTTAATAACCATTTTTATCCTCTATTATAGGGTTCAAGGATTCGAGGGTTTAAACTAATAGGATTCCAGGGTTCCAGGGTTCCAGGGTTTATTTTCTAAAGTTTTTCACTTGAATCCTTGACCCCTTGAATCCTTAACAGCCAGGATGCCCATCTTCTCCGGTCGGAGAAAAGTTGTGAATCCTACTTCACGCAGCCGCCGCCTCACACCCCCAACAAAATCTCTCTTCTTGCCTTTTGAATAAGGATTGCCCGTGTAGTGAAAAACTCTACCTCCGGGCTTCATTGCCCGATGGAGTTGAAAATAGAACTCCTTGCCATACAGCTCACCCGCCAAGGAAAAGCGAGGGGGGTCATGAACGATAGAGTCAAAATAGTTATTTGGTACCGATTTTATATATACAAAAACATCATCATCAACCAGTTCAATCCCCGGCTCATTAAATATCTCGCTTGACCAGGGATTATTCTGTCTGATGGCCCTGACTTTCTCGTCAATCTCTAGAGATACCACTCGCCTAGCTCCAAATCGCCGGGAACAGATGGCCGTGTAGCCAAGCCCGCCGCAGGTATCTAAAACCACATCGCCCTTTCGAACCACTTCACTAACTTTCTGCCGAGCATCGAGGAAAGGCTCACAATTCTTTGTTCTATGCATTTGGACACCACTAATTTCCATCGTAGGAGCACCCTCAGTAGGGACTAATTTGTAGTAATTATCGTTCATAATTTCCACGGGCGAAAGCGCACCTCGATGACAAACATATATCTTCTTCATCTTAGCAACGCGCTCCAAGGCAAGGCGCCCTATTCGTTTATTGGTGGGCAAAATTAGATAGTTGCCCTGTAGAGCGAGATGCATATTACTCCTGTTGAGGTCCAAAGACACCTCAACTACATCTTCATCCCCCTCCATTGACAGAAGAACTCTTTCAGCTATCTTAGGAGTAAAGTAAAATTTCTCCGGCGGGGTCTTCTTCACTGGCCCTTCTCCTAAGAATTCAAACTTCTCTTTTCCCCTCATTTCGCTCTCGATTTCCCCTTATTATTATCCCGGCGCTTATCCCCCCGAGGCCTCTTGCCTTGCGGTTCAACAAAAGATTTTCCACAACAGGAACACTTCTTAGCAAAACTGGGGGAAGAAGTATAACTCATTTTCCCACAACAAATGCATCTTATCTCTTCCATCCCTCACTCCTCGAGATAAACAAGTGCCCTGATCCCCATTACCAGCTTATCAACCTGGCTTAATGCTGACACCCAACTTTATTTTTTGTCTAATCTCTGGCAAAACATCGCCTCTTTCCCGCCTGGACGATGGCGAGTTTCCTCTGCTTCTTAAGGAACCGGCCATTATAAACAGAAATGGCAATATTGTTAAGGCTCTCATTTTTTATGAGATTTCTGAAAAGTCTAGAAATCTCTAAGGCTTTTTTCAGAGATCTCTTTTTTATAGAAAGTATCTTAATATCTCCAAGTACAAGAAGATAAAGATAATGCCTAATATTATTGCTAGTCCCCCAAGGATACGAAATAAAGATATTGGACATCCTTCTATTGCCTTCTTTACCCTTCGTGGAAAGAACAGATAAAGTATTCCCTCAAATAAAATAGCCAAGCTTATTATGAGAAATAAAATTCTTCCCCTTTCCATAATAAAGGTAAAAATATCGCCGATAAATATGCGCATCTTTACTTTCCCCTCAACCCCTTTTTCTAAAGACAAATAAATTATTTAGCCCATAACCAAATCGCTGACGATGAATAATCTGAAACCCATTTTTATCCAGAATCTCCGTTACATATCTCCTTGATAATCCATAATCTTCCTCAGATTCATCCATTCCTCTTTCATTCTGGTCGAAGTCCCACCAGCATAATTTATGACAGAACCAGCCGGAAAAACTGCCGATCATCGTCAAGAATAATTTGCCTCCATCCTTCAAAACCCGATAAGCCTCAGATAAGACATATTCTCTCTTATGAAAGGGGATATGGTTGAGACAAGCAATCATAGCCACAGCATCAAATTCTCTATCTTCAAGGGGTAGATTGGTAGTATCTACTACATGATCAACACCTTCAAAAGGAAAGATGTCAATACCCAGACCTTCTCCTCCAGACTTTCTATACCTCTTGACCAGTTCGTTTTTCCCGCATCCTATATCCAAAACTTTTCCTTCCAAGTAGGGAAGAAGAAAGTTGAACTTCTCTTCCTTGAAGGCGGTAAGGCGCAGTCTCTCCTGCGTTTTTTCATTAAGGATAATCCTCAAGGGAAACCCTAAGAAATCCCAGGTGCTTTGAATAACTGTTTTTTTTACCCTATAATCTTTTCTTACATTCATTGTAACTACTCAAGGCTATGGCCATAAAGGCACAAACAAGATATCCCTCTACTATCGCTCGGGATAGGTTTCAAGGTTTCAAGGTTTCAAGGTAAATTATTAATCTGTGTCCTCTGCCTCTTCATCTGTGTCCTCAAGTATAGGATTGAAAATCCTGGACTTCAAGACATCCTCTGGGAAAACTTTATTTTTGCTCGACTTGTCCCCTATCTATTTCTATCTTTACGCTTTCAATAATCACCTTTTCAATGGGACGATCTCCGGGACCCGTTTCCACTCCACCAATAGCTTCAACAATATCCATACCCTGAATAACTTT
>CAZGXS010000023.1:0-9517 GCA_964529935.1 uncultured bacterium
ATCCCTCTCACCTGACAGTTTTCCACATAGGCCTGAGCCCGCAGGGCCATCTCTCCAAGCTTTTCTTGAGAATAAGGCTTTATCCTCGTCATTTCTTCCTGAGAGGCATGCTCCGGAACAAACTGCTGGAGGACATATCTCTTCGCTCCTTTAATGCGTCTGGCTATTTTCTCAATGTCCTCCTCGCCTAGAAAGGCGGGCACCACCGTCGTCCGGAACTCGTAATCAATCCCGCTTCTTATAAGAATATCAATGCTCTCCCCTATGCTTTCCAGGTCAACCTTTATTCCCACTGTCCTTTCATACTTATTGCCTTCAACTTTCGACTTTCGACTTTCGACTATATTCTTAATATCCATAGCCACGGAATCAATCAGCCCCTCCTCTATTAGCTCCCCGAGCATCTCCGAATGGCTACCATTAGTCTCCAGCTTCACCGGCATCTCCCATCCTTTAATCTGCTCGATAAACTCGGGAAGGGAGGGATTGGTAGTAGGCTCTCCCCCGGAGATAACGATTCCGCCCAACCAATTCTTCTGTCTGCGGATAGCCTCCTCAACCTGCCAGAAGGGTACCGTATCCAAATTCTCCGGATGGAAGGCAATATCGGGGACATGACACCAGGGGCATCTGAAGTTACAGTGAGGCAAAAAAATGACGGAAGCTATCCTCCCGTCCCATTCTATAAGAGAGTTCTCTAAGAAACCTTTTATCTCCAGCACTGGTAAATCCTACAAATAAATGATTAATGACAAATTTTAGTAACCGTTCACGCCCATATTGTCATTTCGAGGAGCGAAGCGACGAGAAATCTTATTATAAAACAAATAGTTAAAGATTTCTCCCTGTGGTCGAAATGACATAGCAGTGTAAATCATGGCACAAGAGCGTGAATGGTTACAAATCTTATAACCACGGTTTTCACAGATTATCACTAATTTTTTTGACATTTGGATTTAAGTGATTTATTTGGATTTTGACATTTGACATTTGGATTTAACTGGAACGAGTCCCGTGACAGGTTAAAAACTTCTTAAAATCCCCAGATTTGGGCACTTCTCCCGTCCATCTGGCCCTCTCTCCGTCCTCATCCTCCAGGATAGTAGTGGGAATTTCCCCCACCCCATAAAAAGCTCCTTCGGAAAGCCCTTCCACCGCATCCATATCATAAAAGATGGCTTTTACTTTATCAGAAATACCCCATTTTTTCAAGAAAAAATGAAGCTTATTTTTGGTCGTCTGGCATTTAGCACAATCTTTCTTGCCAAATATTTTGATTTCCATCCTTAGAACTCCTGCTCAGCAATGGTTAGACAGGAAGATCGTCAAACCGCATAATCTCCTCGGTGACGGTCCTTGAGCTCGCCAATTTTAGAACGGTTCCAGTTATTTACCCGGCTGAAATAACCAACGATGCGGGTGATCCCATAGACATTTTCCTGTCCACAGCTGGAGCAGTTATCACGAAGACCGCGGCTCTGGTTACGACAATCGTTACACACAGTAAACTCCGGAGAAATGGTCAGTTGAGCGGCCTGGGTATTCTCCCAGGTCTTCCTGATTAAGCTCAAGACACTTCCCGGCGAGGGTCTCTGTTCCCCGATAAAAGCATGCAAGATAGCCCCCGATTCAATAAGGGTGTGGAAACGGCTCTGCCCAACAATCCTATCCACTAAGCTTATAGGAGCATCAGCCCGAAAATGGATGCTATTGGTGTAGTAGCTCTCATCGCTATCTATATCCCCTTTCACCACACTAGCTGCCTCGGGATATTCCCGAAGGTCTATTTTGGCAAGCCTCCGGGTAGCTGATTCCGCAGGCGATTCCTCTAAGGCGACATGCAAATTATATTTTTCCCCATAATCCTTAGCCTTCAAATTCATAAAGGAAATTATCCGCAGCCCCAACTTATAGACTTCCTTATCCTCGTGCAGCTCTTTTCCCATCAGATACTGGAGACATTCGTTAAGCCCGATGATTCCTATAATATAGGTAGCCTTATCTAAGTCAATATAAGGTCTCCCATCCTTAGCTATCTTTCCCACCTCCCACATAGGCATGCCGGGCCCTTTCATCAGCTCAGCAATGAATTTTTTCTTCTCCAAATGGGCTTGCATGGCCAGCTCCATGGCTCTATCGATTTCCTCATAGAGACGGTTAACATCTCCCTTTCCAGCTCGATAAGCTGCCTGGGGGAGATTGATGGTCACATTCTGGAAACCGCAGAAACGCATACTTTCCGGATGTTCAATCATATAATTATCTTTAATTTGGGTCCTTAACCGACAACAGGCAGAAAGGGTTACCTCATCCCGGTCGAAGATAAAATAAGGGGTCCCATTCTCGCTGGCGATCTCGCAGGCATATTTCAACAACTCATACTGTCGGGGATCATCAAAAGATTCCTGGGAAACATGAATATCGCACTTGGGAAAAGCGAAAACATTCCCATACCTATCTCCCGCTCTCCAGACATCCAACATTGCCCGGGTAAATCGTTGAGATTCCTGCTCATATTCTTTGTAAGTTTTCCCGGTATACTTTCCTCCCGGGCCAATGGCGGAAATATTTTTTAGATAACTGGGTATGCCCGTGTGAATATTAAAATCTAAGAATAAAGTCTGCCCTCCCCGAGAGAAAGCATTCTGGGAACCGCTGAAGATAAGATACTGCGCCTCCTGTCTCATCTCCTCATTAGTCATTCCTTCTACATAAGGAGCATAGAGGACATTGATATACCCTACTCCCAGGGCTCCAGCATAATAAGCTTGAAGAGAAGCCAGAAAAGTGTTGAGATGCCCGGTGAGGGTTCGAGCGTGAACCGCCGGAGCAGAAGCTGTATCTAAATTTCCCAACTCCAAACCATATTTCTTGATATACTCTAAGCTATGAGAACTGCAATATACCCGCGGATAACCTAAATCGTGGATATGAATCATTCCCGTAAGATGAGCATTAGCTGTCTCCACGCTAAACACTCGCTGGAGCATATATTGCTTCATGGTATTTTCAGCCACGGCTAAGTTGATAGCCTCAGGATTATTAGTAGTAATATTGCTGTTCTCGTTGCTCTTGGAGAAGATAAGCTGATCCAGATCATAAGCGGGCATACCAATTAATGTCTGCCGAGCAAGCTTTTTCCGATACCCTCGGGTCAAAAGCTCGTTATCTACTAACTCCCGGATAAGGCTGGTAGATATTTGCCCCAATCCCGAGTCCAGAACCCTGGCCTCTACCGCCGTAGCAATGGAATCGGCTACCGACGAGGAAAGCTCAGCTTCCTTCACCAAAGCCTGGGAGACCCTGGACTTTTCCCAGGGCATGATCTCATCGTGGGTTGAGCCAGTCACTAAGAGTGATAGGTCAGTGGTGGTTGTATTTCCTCTGATCTCTTTATGAACTTTAAGCTTCTCACGTTGCCGGGTTCTTTTATCTCGGTAGAGGATGTAAGCCTTGGCTGTCTTAGCATGCCCGGTCTCTATAAGGACTGTTTCTACCGCATCTTGTATCTCTTCTATGCCAGGCGTTACCTCTCCCAATTTCTTTTTGAGAAAGAAGGTAACCGCTCGGGCCAACTCCTCCGCCAAGAATCTATCTTCGCCCCCCACCGCTCTGGCTGCCTTAAAGATAGCCTCGGCAATTTTCGCCTCACCGAAGGGAAGAACCCTTCCATCCCTTTTTCTCACTGAGGTGAAGACCTTTTTCTCTTCCCTCTCTTCAGTCATTATTGCTGCTTCCATTATTTGTTCTCCTCGTATTTTATTAGCCCTTTTACTTCCTTCATAAAATCGGTAATATCTTTGAATTGGCGATATACCGAGGCGAAACGAACATAAGCCACTTCATCCAAGTCGTGCAGCTTTCTCATTGCCAACTCTCCCACCTCTCTCGAGGACACCTCTTTCTCCAACCTGCTCTGTAGGACCACCTCAATCTCATCCGCTAATTCCTCTATTCTCTCTATGCTTATAGGTCTTTTCTCGCAAGCCCTGACGATTCCGTTTAAAATTTTCTGACGGTCAAAAGGCTCACGCCGGCTGTCCTTTTTGACAACCATAAGAGGAGCCTTCTCCCGACGCTCGTAAGTAGTGAAGCGATGCTTGCATTTGAGGCACTCCCGGCGGCGCCTGATGACCAGGCCATCTTTGCTGGAGCGTGAATCGACTACTTTATCTTCGGGGAAATTACAATAAGAACAGCGCATCTTGATATTCTCTTTAGGCAGGCTATGAATTATCTAAAAATTCAAAATGTCCTCTATCTTGAGCTATCATAATTTTACCACCCAACATCTGGGGTGTCAAGGTAAAAAAACATGATTGACGGTCTGACAGTTTGACAGATTGACAGTTTGCCTGTCTAGCTGTATCCTGTATCCTGTTTAACTGTCTAACTGTATCCTGTCAAACTGTCCCACTGTTTTTCTCGATAGGAATACCGGCCTCCTGAAGCATGGCCTTGGCCATTTTATCGGGATAGCCTTGAGCGATAACGATTCTTTGAATGCCGGCATTAATGATCATCTTGGCACAGACGCTACAGGGCTGATGGGTGGCATAAAGTGTTGCCTCTCTTATGCTACTTGCTCCATATGAGGCGGCCTGGATAATAGCATTTTGCTCTCCGTGTAACCCCCGACAGAGCTCGTGCCGTTCCCCCCGGGGGACCCTCATCTTTATCCTCAAGCAGTCTACCTCCTCACAGTGGACAAGCCCCGTGGGAGCACCATTATATCCGCTGGAGATAATCCTCCTATCCTTGACGATAACCACTCCCACCTTTCTTCTCAGACAAGTAGAACGTTGGGAGATGAGCTCGGCCACTTTTAGAAAGTAATTATCCCAGGAGGGACGCTTCATCTTAGCTTTCCGCTTTTCCTTCACCCCTCCCCTTTCTTAGAGCGTCACAAAAGTGCCGCCCTTGATTACACAGATTAAAATTTAGAGGACACAGATTAAATACTCGTTGGGGAAATCTGGGCAATCTTTTCAAAATCTGTGTCCTCATAGGCTGGAACGAGTTTCGTAACAGCCTATTCACCTTTATACAAAGGAAAGCTTCCGCAGAGATCTCCCACTTCTTCCCTTATCCTGTCCCGAACTTTATCATCGTGGATATTCCTTAAGACCTCTTTCATCATCTCAGCAATAGTTTTCATTTCCCCTTCTTTCATCCCCCGGGTAGTCAGAGCCGGGGTGCCCAAGCGGATTCCGCTGGTGATAGCTGGAGATTGCCTGTCAAAGGGGATGCTATTCTTATTTACCGTTATCCCGGCCCTATCCAGAGCTTCCCCTGCCTCCCTTCCCGTTATCCCTTGAGCAGTCAAATCCACTAAAATCAGATGTGTATCCGTTCCCCCCGAGACCAATCGGAATCCCTTTTCCTTTAGTCCCGCAGCTAATGTCCGGGCATTCTTAACCGTTTGTTTCTGGTATTCCCCGAACTCCGGCGACTCGGCCTCCTTAAAGGCCACTGCCTTAGCGGCAATAACCTGCATTAAGGGTCCCCCTTGAATCCCCGGGAAGATCATTTTATCTATCCTTTCCCCAAATTCCCGAGCACACATAATCATCCCTCCTCGGGGACCCCGCAGGGTTTTATGAGTAGTGGTAGTTACAAACTGGGCCCGGGGAAGAGGATGGGGATGAACCTTAGCCACTACCAAGCCGGCGATATGAGCAATATCCGCCAGGAGATAAGCTCCCACCTCATCGGCTATCTCCTGAAAAGCCGAGAAATTTAGGGTGCGAGGATAGGCGCTGGCCCCAGCTACGAGCATCCGAGGTTTATGTTTCCGGGCCAGTTTCCGTAGTTGGGAAAAATCTATGAGCTCCGTCTTCCGGTCCACTCCATAGGAGACGACCTGGAAATACTTCCCGGAGAAATTTACCGAGCTACCATGGGTGAGATGTCCTCCCTGGGCTAAGCCCATCCCCAAGAGCGTGTCTCCGGGTTTCAAGACAGCAAAATAAACGGCCATATTAGCCTGAGAGCCGGAATGGGCCTGGACATTAACATGCTCAGCTCCGAACAACCTCTTCGCTCTCTCTATGGCCAAAGACTCTGCCCGGTCCACAAACTCACAACCGGCATAATATCTCTCCCCGGGATATCCCTCCGCATATTTATTGGTCAACACCGACCCCTGCGCCTCCAGAACCGCCCGGCTGGCATAATTCTCCGAGGCAATTAGATTAAGCTTTTTCTCTTCCCTTTCCTCCTCCAAGCGGATAGCCTCGGCGATATCGGGGTCAGTTCTTTTTAACTCTCTCATTTGCTCCTTCTCCAACACAATAAATAAGGATGCCATTCATCCCCACCCTAAAGAATGGGATATCCTGGCATATTTTTATAAAATCCTCCCTCTTCTTTTATTCTCTTTCCAGAAACCGGATCCTTTCTTCATCTAATCCAAAATGATGAGCAATTTCATGCCAGACAGTTTCTTTAATTAACCCGGCAATCTCTTCAGGCGAATGTGCCAAGCTTTCCACAGATTCCTGAAAAATAGTAATTTTGTCCGGCAATCTTCCGCTAAAATCTCTACCCCAGGTCGTTTGGGGGATTCCCTGATAAAGCCCTAAAAGAACCGTTCCCGGCCTTGTTCCCGCCTCACTTCCCTCTTCTTTCGAGGGACTTTGCTCAACTACAAGAGCCACATTCTCCATTTTTTCCCGAATGTAGGGGGGCAAGGCCAACACCGACTTTTCCACTAATTTTTCAAAATCTGATGGCTTCATATATAACACCTATCAATCTTCTTTACCTTCTCCACTCTTCGAGCATGGCGAGCGCCGGAGAAGGGAGTGCCAATCCAGACTTTGACTATCTCCCGGGCAGATTTCTTATCTATTACTCGCCCGCCCAGGCAAAGGACATTGGCATCATTGTGGGAACGACTCTTCTCTGCAGTATAGCTATTATGGCAGAGTGCTGCTCTTATCCCGGAAACCTTGTTGGCCACGATAGAAGAGCCAATCCCGGTGCCACAAATTATTATTCCCCTTTCTGCCTCTCCCCGGGCTACTACCCTGGCCACGGCCAGAGCATAATCGGGATAATCAACCGATTTGGGGCTATTCGTTCCCAGGTCTTTAACTTCATGTTTTATCTTTTCCAGATACAGCTTTAAATCCTCCTTCATTTCCCAGCCGGCATGGTCGCTTCCTAAAGCAATTCTCATGACAGATACCAATCCAACTTTTTTAAAAGTCCCTGAAGGCAGCTTTTAATTTCCCTGAGAGCTTCTTGATAAACCGGCAAGGGGCCTCCAATAGGATCGGGAATGTCTAAAGACTTCTCTTCGGGGTTAGAGCTAAATTCCTTGAGCAAGAATACTTTTTCCGAAGCGCCGGGGCTCATCTCCAGCACGGCTTGACGGTGCCGCTCCCCCATAGTCAGCACCAGGACTGCTTCCTCGATTAAATCCACCGTCAGAGGAGTAGCCCGGTGAGAGGAGACATCTACGCCCTCTCCCTTCATTATTTCTTCTACTGCCCAGGGAGGCGTTGCTCCCTCGGGAGCTGCCGTTCCTGCCGAGATGAGCCGAATATTCTTCTTCCCCACCTCGCTTAGCATCTTCTGGAAGATGCCTTTGGCTATAACGCTACGACAGCTATTCCCGGTGCAGACAAAAAGGATGGTTTTGGTCAATCTCGCTCCCCTGGCAGCTTGAGTCGCTTATTAAATAAATAAGTGCCTGTCTCTCGTTTTTCTTGCTTCAGGTCCCTGGCTCCGATATCTTTCCGATAATACATATTCTCAAATTTTATTCTTTCTACGGCCTGATAAGTTTTCTCCCTGGCCTTTCCAATGTCGCTTCCCCGGCCCGTTACTCCCAGAACTCTTCCTCCAGCGGTAACTACCTTCCCATCCTTAGGAGCGGTGCCCGCATGAAAGATAACGATATCCTCTTCCCCTGCTAATTCTTCCAGCCCCTGAACCTCCTTGCCTTTCCGGTAGCTTCCCGGATAGCCCCCAGAGGACATAACTACACAAAGGGCCGCTCCCTCGTTCCATTGCAAGCTAACCGAGCCCAGATTTCCCGTAAGGCAAGCCTCCAGTGGCCATAAGAGGTCAGATTTCAGGAGGGGCAAAATCGCCTGGGTCTCCGGATCGCCAAAGCGAACATTGAACTCCAGAACTTTTGGCCCGACAGAGGTAATCATCAACCCGGCATAAAGAATCCCCTGAAACTTTCTTCCCTCTTCCCTCATCCCCCTCACAGTGGGAATGAATACCTTTTTCATTACCGTAGCGGCCATCTCTGAGCTCACTACCGGAGCCGGAGCATAGGCTCCCATACCTCCGGTATTAGGACCTTTATCCCCATCGTAAATAGGCTTATGGTCCTGAGAAGGAATTAAGGGGAGGATGGCTTCCCCATCGGTAAAAGCTATAAAAGAAACCTCCTCTCCTTTAAGACACTCTTCCACGATAATTTGGTTACCGGCTTCCCCAAAAGCCTTCTCTACCATAATTAAATTAACGGCTTCCTCGGCCTCTCTGGCAGTGGGGCAAACGATAACCCCCTTCCCGGCCGCTAACCCATCGGCCTTGACTACCAGGGGAGCGCCCCTCTCTCGGATATAGTCAATAGCTGCCTGAGGCTGGCTAAAGACTTCTCCTTCTCCGGTGGGGATGCCATATTTGCGCATTATTTTCTTAGCAAAGACTTTGCTCGACTCCAGTTCAGCCGCGGCCCGGGTGGGCCCAAAGATCTTTAAACTTTCCCCTTCAAATTCGTCCACGATTCCTGCGGCCAGAGGAACCTCAGGTCCCACTATGGTGAAATTAATTTCCTTCTCCCGGGCAAACTCAACCAGGGTCGGGATGTCAGTGGCCTCAATAGGCACACATTCTGCCCCCCGGGAAATTCCTCCGTTCCCCGGAGCACAATAAATCTTTTTCACCCGGGGACTTTGGGCAATCTTCCAAACCAGCGCATGCTCCCGCCCCCCACTGCCGATTATTAAGATGTTCATAATACGAGATAATCCTTTATTACCATACTTTTATATCCAGCCTTTGCCATAAGTACAACCTATAGATTACCTGAGAATTATATTCTTTTTAAAAATCCTAAAACTTTTCTAATAATTCCGAAATTTGTTTTTTAAAAACAGGTAAGTCTTCTTTTATCGTTTTCCATAGAATATCTTCATCAATACCAAAATACTCATGGGTTATTTTATTTCTCATGCCGATAGCTTCACTCCAAGCAATATCGGAATTTTTTAATTTTATTTCTTCAGGTATATTTTTTGCCGCTTCACCAATTATTGTTAAATTCCTCACAACAGCATCTATCACCATAATATCTTTACTGAATTCATCAAAAGACAGATCGTTAGTATATCTTTCTATCTTCCCAATAGAATCCTTAATATCTTCAAGGTAAACCCTTGACTCTCTTTTAGACATATATTGTTTCTCTTAAAATATCGTCCTTAATAGCTGGCTTAAGGGCTTTTTTTGAAACTAAGTCAACTTTTTTATGTAAGGTTTGGCTCAAAAA
>CAZGXS010000024.1:0-9416 GCA_964529935.1 uncultured bacterium
AAACATCTCCTTTGGCCAGAGGCGGCAGATATTTCTTTTTCTGCTCCTCCGTTCCGAACATCAAGATGGGATAAATACAAAGCAGGTTAGCGCCATAGATAGAGCCGGTAGTGGTGCAGGCCCGGGAAAGTTCCTCGCCAATTAAGGCCCAGGCAAGGTATCCCATTCCCAAGCCCTCATATTCCTCAGGAATGACAATTCCCATGAGGTCGCTTTCGGCCATAATCTTAGCATTCTCCCAGGGAAATTCTCCCTTCTCGTTAATTTCTACTGACTTAGGGGCAAACTCCTTACGGCAAATTTCCTTCACTTCCCTGAGGAGCAATTTCTGTTCTTCGGTTAGATTAAAGTCCATTCTCGCCTCCTTAATGAATACACAATTTACGTTTCGTAAATTGTAAGTGCGAATTATCCCGCGTAGTATGCCAAGTTTCTATTTTCTGCAATCTGTGTAATCTTCCTTTTAATCGATGTAATCAGACGTCCTGGACTGTACAAGATGTCTTCAACTTCTCCAAAGCCCCTCGGGCAGCTTGTTGTTCAGCCGACTTCTTGGTTCCACCTTTGCCATTTCCATAAACCTTTCCTTTTAAACTGACGGTAACTTCAAACGCTCTCTGGTGACCTGGTCCCTCAGCGGAGACAACCTGATAGATGGGTATCTGTCCAAACTCGGCCTGGGCATATTCCTGCAAGTTGCTCTTATAATCTCTCTCCCCCGCTTTCTCCAACCCCTCCAGGTCCGGCCCGAGTCTCTCCAGAATGAAATGACAACAGGCTGATAAACCTCCATCCAAATATATAGAACCAATTAAGGCTTCAAAACCATCGGCCAATAAAGAAGCTCTGCTTCTCCCACCGGTGGATTCTTCTCCTTTGCCCAGAAAGAGATACTTCCCCAATTGAATCTCCCTGGCCTTACGGACAAGAAGGGACCCCTCAACCATCATAGACTTCATCTTAGATAGCTTCCCTTCCAAGTGCTGAGGAAACCGGTGATAAAGATATTCGCTAACCACCATTCCCAGGAGAGCGTCGCCAAGGAATTCTAAACGTTGATTATGCCCCTTTTTTTCTCTTAAATTCTCATAAACAAAGGACTTATGGGTTAGAGCTTCATTGAGGAGCTTGATATTCCGGAAGGAATAGTTAATGAGCTCTTGAAAGCTTTGTAATTCCTGCTGCCTGAGGCAGTCATGACTATTCTTCATACCTCCTCACCAAAAGAGTGGCATTATGTCCGCCGAAACCCAGAGAGTTGGACATGGCTACCTTCACTTCCACCTTCCTGGCCCGATTAGGAACATAATCAAGGTCACATTCGGGATCCGGATATTCATAATTAATAGTGGGAGGGATAAGGCTCCTTTCCAGGGCTAAAAGGCAAGCTATGAGCTCCACTCCTCCCGCCGCTCCCAGGAGATGACCGGTCATAGATTTGGTAGAACTAATGGCTACTTTCTTAGCATGCTCCCCGAAAATAGTCTTTATGGCCATAGTCTCGAACTTATCATTTAGCGGAGTTGAAGTTCCATGGGCATTGATATAGCCAACGCTTTCCGGCTCTAAATTAGCATCCTTAAGAGCCAGTTCCATGGAGCGTGCCGCTCCTTCACCCCGAGGAGCAGGAGCAGTAATATGGTAAGCATCACCACTCATCCCGTAGCCAATGATCTCTCCGTAAATGTGTGCTCCTCTCCTTAAAGCATGCTCTAAATTTTCTAAAACGACTATTCCCGCCCCTTCCCCTATAACGAAGCCATCGCGCATTTTATCAAAGGGACGGCTGGCTTTCTCCGGCTCATCATTGCGAGTGGAAAGAGCTTTCATAGCACAGAAACCGCCCACACCCAAGGGAGTGATGGCCGCCTCGGCTCCTCCGGTAATCATTATCTCAGCTTCGCCTCGCTGGATTATTCGATAGGAATCCCCTATGGCATGGGCAGCAGAAGCGCAAGCCGTAGCTACACAAGAATTAGGCCCTTTCGCCCCTAATTTAATAGAAACCTGCCCTGAGGCCATATCCACAATGAGCATAGGAATGAAGAAAGGAGAAACCTTGGCCGGCCCTTTCTCCAACAGAATACGGTGCTGTTTCTCGATAGTAGACAACCCCCCAATCCCGGAACCAATTAAAACCCCAATCTTATTGACATCCTCCTCGACAATATTTAGATGGGCATCCGAAACAACATCCAGGGCTGCCGCCAGGGCAAACTGAGTAAAGCGGTCCATACGCCGGCTTTCTTTCTTTCCCAAGCACCGAACAGAATCAAAATCTCGAACCTCTCCCGCAATTTGACTGTCATAGGCGCTAGCGTCGAAGTGAGTTAACTTACCTATTCCACTTTTCCCCTGGGAAAGCGAGGACCAAAAATCTTCTTTATTATTACCGAGGGGAGAGATAACCCCCGCCCCCGTGACCACCACCCGCTTTTTCTTCACACTATTCCCCTAAGAGACAGTCTGACAGTTTAAGTTATCAGTTTGACGGTCTAACAGTTTGACTGTCCAACTGTGTATCCTGTCTAACTGTTTCACTAAGTATGTTCCTTGACATACTCAATAGCCTCCCCTACCGTGGTAATCTTCTCCGCATCTTCGTCCGGAATCTCGATATCAAACTTCTCCTCGAGAGCCATGACCAATTCTACCGTATCCAGAGAATCCGCTCCCAGATCATCTATAAATGAGGCTTCTAGAACAACCTCATCGACATTTGCTCCCAACTGCTCCACGATAATTTCCTTAATTCTTTCTTCCAAAGCCATCTTTTCACCTCCTGTTAAGGCTTAACAAAATGAAGTCCTTAATTACACAGGCTGCCGGGTTATCTGTGTAATCTGCCTTTTAATCTGTGTAATCAGAGACATCCTGAGCTTTACAGGATGTCTCACATGACCATTCCCCCATCTACATTGATCACCTGGCCGGTAACATAACCGGCTCCGTCAGAAACGAGCCAGAGCACCACTTCCGCTACATCCTCAGGAGTGCCAAACCGGCCCAAAGGAATACGCTTGCGCATCTCCTCTCTCGTTTCCTCTGCCAATTTTTCCGTCATTGATGTCTTAATGAATCCCGGAGCCACAGCATTCACATTTATTCCCCGGGGAGCTAACTCCCTGGCGGAACTCTTGGTAAGCCCAATAATTCCAGCCTTGGAGGCGGCATAATTTGCCTGGCCCACATTGCCAATGAGCCCGATTACTGAAGCCATATTGACAACCCTCCCGCTTCTTTCCTTCATCATCGGTTTAGCTACAGCTTTCAGGCAAATAAAAGCCCCTTTAAGGTTTATTTCTATTACTTTATCCCAATCCGCTTCTTTCATGCGGACGAGGAGAGAATCGGCAGTTATCCCGGCGTTGTTGATGAGTATATCAATCCTTCCAAACTTGTCAAGTATTTTCCCCACCATTTCGTTAACTTCTTTAGCTTTAGACACATCCGCCTTAGAGACTAATGCTTGTCTCCCTAAAGATTCTATTTCCTTAGCGATCCTCTCAACTCCTTCTAAATTCACATCGGAAACGGCTACCCTAGCTCCTTCCCCTGCCAACGTCAAAGCAATAGCCCTCCCTATGCCTTGAGCTGCCCCGGTTACCAGAGCTACTTTATCTTTTAGAAGCATGGGTGTTACCTCCTCCTAAACAGGCACAAAGGCACTGAGTTTTTCAGGATTCGAGGATTCAAGGGTTCGAGGGTTCAAGTATTTTTAAAAAGATTTTCACTTGACCGCTGGAATCCTGGACCCCTTGAACCCTTATTTTTCCCTTTATGCCTCTGTGCCTTTGTGCCTTATTTTTATTTACCATCTTATAACACACGCTCCCCAGGTAAGCCCGCCCCCGAAAGCATCAAGAACAATGATATCTCCCTCCTTAATTCTCCCTCCCCGCACGGCCTCATCAAGAGCAATGGCAATACTGGCCGAGGAAGTATTTCCATACTTATCAATATTAATGTAGACTTTGGAAAGAGGAATACCTGCCTTCTCCGCCGCCGCTTGTATAATCCTGATATTAGCTTGGTGGAGAATAAAGAGATCTACCTCCTCAATAGATAGATGGAGGCGGGAAAGAGCTTCCTCAATGGCTTTAACCAAAACCCTCACGGCCACCTTGAAAAGCTCATTGCCTTTCATCTTGATATAGTGAAGCCTATCATCTATGGTCTCATGAGTGGGCGGCTTTCTTGAGCCCCCCGCGGGAAGTTTCAAGAGGTCTCCTGCTCCTCCATTCGCCCCTAAGTAAAACGAGAGGATACCTCTCTCTTCCTCGGTTGATTTCACCACCACCGCTCCGGCTCCATCCCCTAGGAGAACGCAGGTATTTCTATCCGTCCAGTCGGTGATCTTGGATAAAGTCTCGGCCCCAATTAACAAGGCGATCTTATAAGTGCCGCTTTTAATAAATTGATCAACGATAGATAATCCATAGACAAATCCCGAGCAAGCCGCGGAGATATCGAAAGCCGCAGCCCTTTTGGCTCCGATTCTATCCTGCACCAAACAAGCCGTGGAAGGAAAACTCATATCGGGGGTAATGGTAGCCACAACTATAAGGTCTATCTCCAGGGGACTGATTCCGGCGGCTTTTATAGCCCGTTCGGCGGCCTTCAAGGCTAAATCTGAAGCCGCCTGCCCCTCATTAACAATCCTTCGTTCTTTTATCCCCGTTCTGGTTATAATCCATTCATCGCTAGTGTCAACCATCTTCTCTAAGTCAGAGTTGGTAAGAACCTTATCCGGAACAAAAGACCCTGTTCCCACTATAGTTGTGAATCTAGACATTTCTTCTCCGGCGCTAGCTCTTTTCTGATGTACTCATTAACCTTATATTTGACAAATTCCGAAGCCATCTGAAGGGCATTCTTAACAGCTTTGGGCGAAGAACCTCCATGAGAAATAACACAGATTCCCTCCACTCCCAAAAGGAGTGCCCCCCCTCTCTCAGCATAATCTACTTTCCTTTGAAAATTCCCGTAAGCTTTCCGGTTGAGCAGGACGCCTAATTTTGTCCAGAGACCTTTCCCTAACTCCTGCCGCAGAGAGCTTTCCAGGATCTCAGCAAAGCTTTCGCAGGCCTTCAAGACCACATTCCCGATGAAACCGTCGCAGACAACGACCTCTACCCGGCCATTAAAGATATCTCTCCCTTCTACATTTCCCACAAAGTTAAGGGAAGAGTTCTTAAGCAAGCGATGTGCTTCTTTGGTCAGCTCATTTCCTTTCGATTCCTCCTCTCCAATGCTGAGGAGACCTACCCGGGGCCGGGCATTGCCTAAAACATATTCAGCATAGATGCTTCCCATAACAGCAAATTGATAGAGATTTCGGGGCCGGGAATCTACATTCGCTCCAACATCAAGGAGAACCGAAGGACCGTTGGGAGTAGGCATTAAAGTAGCGATAGCCGGACGGTCCACTCCCGGGATGGTAGTTAGGTATATCTTGGCCGCAGCCACCGTTGCTCCAGTATTCCCGGCGCTAACTACGGCCTCTACTTTTCCCTCCCGGAGAAGCCCGATGGCCCTGATTATGGAAGAATCTTTCTTCCTTCTTATAGCGGAGATGGGAGACTCATCCATCCCCACCACCTCACTGGCCCCTTTCAGGGAAATCTTTAGCTCTCCAATTTTATGCCGGGCCAGTTCTTCCCTAATAGCGACTTCATCGCCGACCAGGACAAGCTCTAAATCCATCTCCTTAGCCGCGAGGACCGCTCCCTCCACATTAATCTCAGGTGCATTGTCTCCACCCATGCCATCAAGAGCTATTCTCATTTCTTTGCCTTTTCCACCTCCATTACCATCTTTCCCCCATAATAACCGCAGTGAGGACAGAGCCGATGGGAGATCTTTGGCTGCCCGCAGTGAGAACACTTAGAAAGGGCGGGAAGAGAGAGTTTATCGTGGGTTCGCCTTTTATCTCTTCTTGAGCGGGAAATTTTTTTTCTGGGTAGCGCCATGTTTACCTCCTTAAATTAACGCCCCTTCGGTGCGAACCAGGCACATAGGCACTGAGGCACTGAGGCACAAAGTTTACCATATTTAGAGCAATCTCTATACGTTTTCATTCTTCATCATCCGTTGTTCTTTAATTCTTTAGTTTAAGCAATTCCCTTAGTTTGGCCAGGCAGGGATTGATTTGTTCCTCCCCACATTCACACTCTTCTTTATTCAAATTATGACCACAATAAGGACAGAGCCCCTGACACTGCAGATGGCAAAGAGGCTTCAAGGGAAGAGCCAGGATAATAGCTTCCCGGACCTCCTCCTTGATATCAATTATTCCTTCCCGGTAGTAGCTCACTGATAAATCTTCCTCCTTCAGCTCTCTCTCCCCCTCAACCCGGTAAGGCAAAGGGCAATAAATAAGCTCCAGTTGAGGAGAGAGACTATGCCGGCAAGGTTCCAAACAACGGCTGCAAGCTAACTCCAGCTCTGCCTCCACCCTCCCCGAGAGCAGGACTTTCTTCCTTTCCTTCACCAGCCTAACATCTACTTTCACAGGGAAAGGAAATGATAATCCCTCCTCTTTTATAAAGAAAGAGCTTCCTTCCTCGCAAGACTTCCAGCTCAAACCTTCAGGAGGAATATCATCAACAATGGTCTTCATTTCAACTTTTCCTTAAGCTTCTCTGCCACCTCCGGGGGAACAAATTTCTCTACCTTGGCTCCCAGTTTAGCTGCCTCCCTGATAATCCGGGAACTAAAATAAGAATATGACTCATTAGTCATCATAAAAACAGTTTCAATGTCCGGAGCCAAACTTCGACTGGTAAGAGCCATCTGAAACTCAAACTCAAAGTCGGAGATGACTCTTAATCCTCTAACAATCACCCTGGCCCCTCGCTCCTTCACATAATCGACCAGGAGATTACCGAAATCATCCACCTCTACCCCGGAGATAGTCCGGGTAATTTTCTTTAACATCTCCACCCTTTCCTCAACGGAAAAGAGAGGTTTCTTATCTAAGCTGTGAGCTACAGCCACGATAAACTTATCAAAGAGAGGCGCACCTCTTTTAATTAAATCAATATGACCATAAGTGGCCGGGTCAAAGCTTCCCGGATAGACAGCAATTCTGTTCACAACCTTTTCCTTTTTTCACCACAGATTAACACAGATGGACACAGATTGATGATTTTACTTGAACCCTTGACTCCTTGAACCCTTGAACCCTTTGCCGAGCGTAGCGAGACATATCTTATAAAAAGAAAGTGCAGTGTCTCCATATCTCTCATCTCTAACTAACTTAAACCTCCCTACCTCTCCAGGCATAATCCTCTTCCGATAATGTTCTGCCACCACTATTCCTTTATCTTCCACTATGTGACTTTCCGTTAAGTTCCCTAAAGTCTCTTCTGCCAAATCGCCCCTGTAAGGAGGGTCTACGAAGACTATATCAAACTCTCTCCCTCGTTGAGCAAGCCATCTTACCATCAGACCTACTTCCTCCTGATAAACTTCTGCTCGGTCATAAAAACCTAAACGAGCCAGATTTTTCCTGATAATTCTGGCGCAGGCAGCCCCCTTATCAACGAAAACGGCCCTCTTCGCTCCTCTACTTAAAGCTTCTATCCCTAAACTTCCCACCCCGGCAAACAAATCCAGCACCTCGGCTCCTATTATCTTCTCTCTTAATATGTTAAAGAGTGCTTCTTTAGCCCTATCCGTTGTTGGCCGAACAGAGCTTTCTTTTAAAATGTTTAATTTTCTTCCTTTAGCTTCCCCCCCGATTATCCTCAGCATCACCGCCCGCCACTATAACAAAGTTTAAAAACAAAGTCAACTTTTTTTGAAAAAGGCACAGAGTTTCTCAGGATTCGAGGATTCAAGGGTTCGAGTATTTTTTTTAAAGATTTTCACTTGACCACTGGAATCCTGGACCCCTTGAACCCTTATTTTTTCCTTTGTGCCTTATCTTTCAAAATAGAGCTTCTATAAACCCTTCCCGATCAAATTCGGCCAAATCATCCCGGCTTTCCCCTATTCCGATTAGCTTAACGGGAATATTTAGCTCTTCTTCTATAGCGAGCACTATTCCTCCCCGGGCCGTTCCATCTAGCTTGGCCAGGATAATTCCGGTCACCTCAAGAGCCTCCTTAAATAACTTCGCCTGTGAGAGAGCATTCTGACCGATGGCAGCATCCAGAACGAGGAGAATCTCTTCTGGGGACCCCTCTTTCTTCTCCCCCAGGACCCTTTTTATCTTCCTCAACTCTTCCACTAGGTTCTTCTTGGTATGTAACCTGCCCGCGGTATCCACAATAAGGATATCCACACCTCTCGCTTGAGCAGCACTCAAAGCATCATAGGCCACAGCCGCGGGATCGGCTCCATACTGGCCTCTAATGGTCTCAATACCTATTCTCTTCCCCCAGGTCTCCAATTGCTCTATAGAGCCGGCCCGGAAGGTATCGCTGGCGGCCAGGAGCACCTTTTTCTTCTCCTCTTGGAAGCGGGAGGCCAATTTGGCCAGTGAAGTCGTCTTCCCTACTCCGTTAACTCCCACTCCTAAAATCACGCTGGGTGAAGATTTGGACAGGTTTATACTCCGAGGACAATCAAGTAGAAGAGAGAGAAGCTGTTCTTTAAGAAAAGGCTTAAGAGCGGTCAATTCCCTCAATTTTTCTTCCCTCATCCTCCCCAAGACCTTTGAGGTCGTCTTCACTCCCAAATCGGCCTGGATGAGAATAGATTCCAACTCTTCCAGGACCTCGGAACTAACCTTCCCCCTAACCTTAAGTAAATTTTCCAGCTTAACGGATAAGTTCTGGCGAGTCCGGGAGAGGCTTCGCTTCAGTCTTTCAAAGGTATATTCCATCCTTTTAATCCACAAATATTTGAGTAACTGGTAAGATCAAAATGGAGGGGGGTAATAGAAACATAATTTTCCCGCACCGCCTTTCTATCAGTTTCCCCGCCATCTTCCTCTCTGATACTCTCGCCGGTTAACCAGTAGTAAGTATTCCCCCGGGGATCCTGACGTTTCTCAAAGGTATCCTTAAAACGAATCTTTCCCTGCCTGGTAATTTTTACCCCTTTAATTTCAGCCTGAGGAACGGCAGGGATATTTACATTAAGCAATATTCCTGCGGGCAGGTTCTTTTCCTTCACCTTGAGGCAAAGGCCCCTGGCAAAGGCCGCGGCAAAGCTATAATCGGCAAACTCCTCACGGGTGTCCAGGGAAATAGCCAAGGAGGGAATTCCTAAGATAGCCCCTTCGGTAGCCGCCGATACGGTGCCCGAATAAATAATGTCAACTCCTAAATTGGGACCGAAGTTTATGCCCGAAATAAGCATATCAGGGAGTTCTTTAAAGATAGCCAGGGCACCCAATTTAACACAGTCAGCCGGAGTGCCGTTAACGGAATAACCATAAAGGGAGCCATCCCGATAAATTTCTT
>CAZGXS010000025.1:0-9254 GCA_964529935.1 uncultured bacterium
AGAGACAATAACCATACTAAGGCTATCCCCCAAGAAGATATTCTCCAGGCTTTCTTCCTCCAAGTGAGTCCCTTTCTTCTTTTCATCTTCTCCTCCCTCTTAGTTTTGGGATAGATTCCCTTCTCTCTCCCTGGTAATAGCGGAGGAAGGTAGGTTCAACCAACCCCGTTTCAAACTTTTTTGAAAAAACCAAATTTTGTGAATATTCAGTAAAAGCTGTTTGATTTTCTTGAATCTTTTTAGGTATTCCTAAACCAAATAAAGTGTAGCATTATTTGCTTCTTCTGTCAAGGTCAAATTTTTCAAGCTACCTACACTAAAGGCTTGACATTATTATTTAAAAAGGGTATTATTTAACTGTAATCATAAAACTATTCAAGAAGAAGCGCCAGAGGGACGGGCTCATTTACCGGCAAGCGGAGTGAAGCGGTAGAATGAGAGAGGCTGTCCTCGTGTGCGAGGAGCAAGTGGGCAAAGGAGGGAGATTTAGCTATGGAGATGACTTTATCTCAGGAACTGGGACTGAGCAAGAAGCTGAACAAGAATAGCAATACCATCAAATTAGGGATTATTGGCCTTCTCTTTATCATTGCTTATTGGCCGGCTCTGATTATACTAAATTATAAATTCTCTGCCGTAGGCTCTTACTATTCCCACGGTTATTTGATTCCTTTTGTCAGCGCCTTCATTGTCTGGCATAAGTGGGATAAGCTGAAGAGTATGATTGTTGTTCCCTGCCGGGCGGGCCTCTGGGTAGTGGGAGGAGGATTGTTTATCTATCTATTTGCCAGTTGGTGGCAGGTAAATATCCTGGCGGCTTCTTCTATGATTGTCGTTCTGGGAGGACTATCCCTCTATTTCTTCGGAAAGAAGATTACCTGGGAGCTTGCCTTTCCCCTCCTTTTCCTTTTCTTTATGATTCCTTTGCCCAAGACGATTATTATCCGGGTTACCTTCTGGCTGAAAATGTTTGCTGCTGAGGCGGCTACCGAAGTCTCCACTCTTCTTGGTATCCCTGCTGCTGTGAGGGGGGCTTGGGTCACTTTCCCCGATGGGACCCTGTTGGAAGTTGATTGTGCCTGTAGCGGATTACGATCGATCATCGCCTTGGTAGCCTTAGGAGCCGCCTACGGTTATTTCCTGCGCGTCTCCTGGTTTAAAAAAGGCCTCTTTCTCTTAGCCTCTCTACCTATCGCTACGATCTCTAATCTCGTCCGGATAGTCATTCTCATCTGGATAGCTTATGTTTACAGTCCTGGGGGCGCGGTATTTAGATGGACTGATCTTATCACCGGTATTCTGGTCTTCGTTTTTGCCTTAATCGGATTGAATATTGTCGGCAGTTGGATAACCTTATGGGAAAATCGCAAGCTAAGGAATTCAGCGGCAGTTGGGTAATCTTATGGGAAAATCGCAAATTAAGTACTTCATCGTTATAGGGCTGTTTTTGGTAACGATATTTGTTTCCCGGGAATTACTTTATACACCGCTCCGGGCTTATGAAATCAGGCTGGATGAATTTCCTCTGACTATCGGCTCCTGGGAAGGCAGAGATTCAGCGCTGGGTCACTCCTTAGCGCTCATCCATGCTGTCCTGGGAACGAAGGCGGTTCTGCCCCGGTTGTATGTTAATACCGAAGCCGAGGGCCAGTGGATAGATCTCTTCGTTACTTACTCAGAGAAAGATCACCGGGCTTTTCATCCTCCGGCGGTCTCTTTTATCGCAGCCGGAGGTACCATCATCAAGTCGGGCATTGAGTACATTCCCTTATTGAATAGGGAGAAGGTTCCGGAATTAAGGATTAACATGTTCCTAGGGAAAACTCCCGAGGGGAAAGTTATCTATCTCTACTGGTTTGGAATCGGAGACAGGCTGATGGCTAATTACTACTTAAGCGCGTTATATCTTCTCTGGGATACAATCAGAGGAATAGATAGTCCTATAAGTATGGTCCGGGTAGCTATACCATTGATTGATGGCGATTTTGAGAAAACTATGGAAGTGGCCACAGGTTTCATCCAGCAGATAGTGCCCCTACTCCCCGAATATCTTGTCGAACGAATTTCCCCAAGGGATGCGATATAAACTTATAATAAGGTGAAGACGATGTCGGCTTTTAACCAGCATTATCCCCTCAGGAAGCCCGTCCTTTTCCTTACGGAAACGGTCCTGATTTTTGCTTCCATCACTCTGGCGACTTATCTCCGGTTTCAGGGCGTCTGGGAACGGCTGTTGATGATTCCCCATGTTTTCCTGAAAATTGCTCTGGTTACCGGAGTTAGCCAGATGTGTCTTTATTACAGCGACCTCTATGATTTTAAAATCATCAAGAATTTTCGGGAGTTGTCCTTCCGGCTGGTTCAGGCCATTGGAGCTACCTCTTTCCTTTTGGGATTGGTTTATGCTTTTCTGCCCCGGTTGATTATCGGTCGGGGAATCTTCTTTATCAGTGTCATTATTATGTTCCTCCTGGTGATTTCCTGGCGCTTCCTTTATGGCTGGGTCCTCCGGCGGGAGAGATTCTCCGAACGGATTTTGATTATGGGCCCCGGAGAATTAGCCAATAAGATTATACAGGAGCTGTCGGAACGGGGTTACTCGGGCTTCAAAATAGTGGGTCTTCTCGGGGAGAACCCTGAGAACTTTAATCCCAGGAGTTCCCACATCCCCCTCCGGGGGAATTATCAGGATCTAAGTCGGGTAGTTAAAGAGCACAAGATAGATCGGGTGATATTGACCCTTAAGGACAGAAGAGGAAAGCTTCCTATAAACGATATCCTGGAATGTAGTATGGATGGGGTTCAGGTGGAGTCAGGACCTAGTTTTTATGAGCAGATTGCCGGAAAGATACTTATTGCAGGATTAAGGCCAAGCGATCTCATATTTGCCAATGGCTTTCAGAAATCTGATATGGACCAACTCCTCAAACGGATGACCGGGATTATAGTCTCTTCGTTAGGTCTGATTATGTCAGCGCCTATCTTACTTTTAGCTATGATTTTCATCAAGATTGACTCTCCCGGGCCTATTTTCTTTAAGCAGGAAAGGGTGGGACAGAACGGAAAGATATTCAAACTCTATAAACTTCGTTCTATGAAACAGGATGCTGAGGTGGCGGGGAACCCTGTTTGGGCTAAGGATAACGATCCTCGCATAACTCGCCTGGGTCAGATCCTGCGTAAACTCCGCATAGATGAGATTCCTCAGATGGTGAATGTCCTTAAAGGAAATATGAGCTTCGTTGGTCCTCGTCCGGAAAGATCCTATTTCGTGGAAAAATTAAAAAAGGAAATCCCTTTTTATAACTTCCGCCATTCCGTGAAATCAGGGATAACCGGACTGGCCCAGATCAAGTATCCTTATGGTGCCACAACGGAAGATGCGTTAGAGAAACTTCAATACGACCTTTATTATGTTAAGCATATGTCTTCAGCCCTGGATTTTGCCATTCTCTTTGACACCGTTAAAGTTGTCCTTTTCGGAAAAGGGGCCAGGTAATGAGGGACTGACTCATTTACCGGCGAACGGAGTGAAGTAGATAGAATGTGCCTGTCCCTTTATGAGCTATACCGGTAGGAATTATCCCCTCTCCCTTATCTCCAGTCTCATATTGTCAAAGAAAAGGGTAGTTTCTCCCGGTTCCTGGACCTCCAAAACTAATTGCTTAACCCGGGTGATGTCTATGATCCGGTCCACATCCTTAATCTCAATTTCCAGATGATTAGTCGCCCCGGGAGTAAGAATGAAATTATCCTCAAAACTAAGTCCTTGCTCATCGTTAATTATTACCCTGAGAGCGATGGGGGAGCCTTCAGCATTGTGAATATCAAAGCCGAAGATGTCGCTATCTGTCCAGTTGCGGATAAACGTTCGCCAGGCACTCAAGTTTCCTCCCCCGGCCGGGAAAGTAACCTCCAGCGAGTGTATCCCCTCGGTAACATGGACTAAAGAGAGCTGGGGAACGAATTCCCTCCTCTCCAGGCGCCGCAAGTCAATATCAGTCTCAAAATAGAAAAGCTCCTTAACTCCTTCCCGTCTCAGAAGCTCTTCGGGCCTTAAAACTCTAAACTGCCGCGCCAGTCCATATCCCATAGCTGAACCTACCATAAGCACGAGAATAAACAGGACAATTTTATGTTCTCTGTGCATATCCTTGTTTTCACCTCCTGTCTCTGTTCTTGGTTCTTGTCGGGCCCCAACCTGCTGTTTCTTTCTATCTTGCTCCATCCTAACCTATTTTTATTTTTTAGGCAAGAAAAATTTTCCTCCTCGTCCCTTACTTACTTTAACTTAATCGTATAGGAAATTCCTTTTTGCCTCCCTCCCCCTTAACATTCCCCCTTTCTTTGCCCCCCTGTTCCCCCGGTTTTTTTCTCTAAATGTTTAAAAAGGAAGACATACAGGCAAATCGTGTTCAAATATTTGGACATTTGTAACTTTCGTTGGTAACAGGGGTTAGTGAGGTTTCTATCTTCAGGAGGAAAATAGTGTTGTTTTTTTTGAACATTCTCTGAAGAGGAAAGGATACCTTTTAAGTTACATTTTAAGTTAAATGAATATTTTTATTTTACTAACTTTATATTTTTCAAGGTGTTAGAGATAAGGCCGGAGATTTTTCCGGGAGATATAGAAGCTTGGCACAATTATTGCAGGAAAGTAAGTATAGTTAAGGGGACCAAAGGGAGACAAAAGGGGACGGAGACAAAAGGGGACAGACACCTTTTTTACGCCCATAAAGGGCTACACTACTTACAAATCAGGAGGAGAGGAGTAAATTATGAAAATAAAAAGATGGTTAGTCGTTTCTCTGATAGGAATCTTCGGTCTTTTCTTTGGAGGTGGGGTAGAGGCCGGGATAACTTTCGAGACTATTGACTGGTGGGGTCTCTGGGGTGTTGACGGAGCAGTGATAGAGATAGGCTCTCCTCTGTATGGAGAAGGATTCGTCACTGCTGGGAGCTTATTTACCTCTCCGCTTTTCGTTGGGGGCCAGGAGGCAGTAGTAGAGAATGCTCACTATACCTGGTCGGCCGAGGGTTTAACCCTGACAAGTTTAGAGGAGCTATTCCCGCGCAGCGGTCTCTGGAAACTGGGGTTCTCCGGAGGGACAATAGACTTTTTTTACGATGCCCACCCCTATGTTCTAGGAGGTCTTCCGGAAATTCAGACCTGGACCAATCCTCGCACTACGGATCAGTTTACCGATGGGCTCCTCATTCTCTCAGCCAACTTTACCAGATTTGATGTTCTCTGGAATTGGACGGCCGGGAGTGGACATATTGATTACGAGATGACCTTCACCGGCGGAGACTGGTTCGACCGTCTCCCGGGAACGCCTGGTCTAGGAGGAGCTTTTGCTTCCACGCTATTTATTGACCCCGCCCTTCATCCTGCTTATATGATAGATAGCGATGGTTCTATCGTCATCATTCCCGAGCCGGCGACCATGATTCTCTTGGGTCTGGGTTTAGGCTTTTTAGGTTTGAAGTTTAAGAAAAAGTAAATGCTTATGAAAAAAAGGGGATAGATGCCTTTTTTTAAATAGGTAGCCCTTTATGGGCGTAAAGAGAGCACCCTACGGGCACAGGCACCCTACGGGCACAGGCGGGGACAAATCCCGACACTACCCGCAGCCAAACTGTTACCAGGAAAAAGGACCCATCTTATGAAGAGAGAATATCTCTCCGAAGAAGATGGGCTTTTTTTTGACTTGAGTCCGGGTTGCAGAGAAGTTATGGAAAAACTCCTTGACTTTATTCTAAGCTCGCATACACTTAAGCCAGTGTTCAAAATTGTCAACATAGAGTATTTATTTAAGTCGTAATGCTAACTTAATATAATTGATGTAGATAGAAGAATTTTTACCAAAAAAGTGTTCACTTAATTCAACATTTAGGAAAAATAACCACTTTAAGTAAAGGAATTTACTATTTTGATAGTTGTTTTTATCCTCTTTAAGAATTTAAAAGACAAGTTTTTTATTATTTTAAGAAACTGGCACGAAAAATGTAGTTTAACAAGGAGAGGGAAATGAAGGGCAGAAAAAGTATGTTATTAGAGCGCTGCCCGGAGAAGAGGAAAGAGAATCAAGGAAAAAGAGGAAATCGGCTTTCTCATCTTTATGAAACAAGTAAAGCCATTAGTTCCTCGTTTGACCTTAAAGAGGTGTTGGAATTGACCCTGGATAAGTGCCTGGATAGCTTAGAGTCCGAGGCGGGGTCCATTTTTCTTCTGGACAAGGACAAGAAAGAATTGGTCCTTAAGGCAGTTCGGGGACCGAAGGAAATTTCCCTGCGCAATGTTAAACAAAAATTGGGAGAGGGAATATCCGGCCTGGTGGCCAGCAAGGGAGAGCCGCTCCTGGTAACTGATATTGAAAAGGCTCCCCGCTTTCGGAAGAAAAGGTCGGATGTCTTGAATATGTATGAGACCACTTCTTTTCTCTGTGTGCCTCTGGTGGCTACCAATCAATTGGTAGGGGTGATTAATATTACCGAGAAAAGGTCGAGAAAACCGTATACCCGGGATGACTTGAAATTCCTGGCTACCCTGGCCAGCCATGCCGGCCTGGCGATAGAAAAAGCCCGGCTTTATAAACAGGCAAGGCAGTTTAACGAGGAAATATTGGAGAAAGTAAGAACGGCTACCGAAGAGCTGAGGAAGAGCAACGAAGAGCTGCTTTCCCTGAAAGAATATAATGAAAATATAATAAGCTCCATAGGCGATGGTATGGTAGTTATCGATAAGGATTGGACAATCCATACCTGGAATACCAAGATAGAGAGACAATTTAGAATAAAGGAAGATGAGGCCAGGGGTAAAAATATTTTAGAGTTGCTCCCTGAATGGGAGAGGGCTGGGCTGAGGAGACCTATCGCTATGAGCCTGGAATCCGGCCAGCTCTCTGAGAGCGGAAGGGTTGAGTATGAGGGGAAGGAGGGAAAGCCGCAAGTATTCAAAGTTAAGTCCTCACCCTTATATGACAGTCAGAAAAAGATCGCCGGAGCAATAATAGTTACCACGGATATTTCGGAGAAAGTGGAGCTGAAAAAACAACTGGCTATCTCGGAAAGAATGGCTTCCATAGGAAAACTGGCAGCGGGAGTAGCTCACGAGTTAAACAATCCTCTCGATGGAGCCATACGATTTGCCAATCTGGCTCTGGACCATATGGAAGAGGGCGATGTGAGAAGAGAGTATCTGTTGGGAGCTAAGGAGGGCTTAAATCGCATGACCAAAGTTATAACTTCCCTTTTAACTTTTGCTCGTCAGACAAGTTCCACTCTGGAACTGACCGATATAAACAGGGCCGTTGATGATGTCTTATTTTTCACGGAGGAAAGAAGCTGTTGTCAAAATATAAATGTGGTGAAGAAGCTGGAGAAACAACTACCTCCAGTAAGGGTGGGCGAATTACACCAGGTATTCGTTAACCTGATTAATAACGCTTTTGATGCTATGCCCAACGGGGGAACGCTGGAAATTATCACCTTGCCGACGGATGAGAAGGAATGTCCGTTCATCAAGGCAATCTTTAAGGATACCGGGCATGGTATCCCCGCGGACATAAGAGATAATATTTTTGATCCCTTTTTTACTACCAGGGAAGTGGGGAAGGGAGTTGGCCTGGGGCTGGCCATCTGTTATGGTATTATCGAAAAATATAACGGAGCCATTGAGGTGGAAAGCACCTCCGGGGAAGGCTCTACCTTTACCGTCAAATTGCCCCTAACCGAACGAAGTTGACAAGGAGCAAGGCCATGGCCGAAGGACAAATTTTGGTGGTGGATGATGATTCCCTGATTCGGAACTCTCTTTATGAAAGTTTAAAATTGGAGGGTTACGAAGTAGCCACTGCTTCGGATGGAGCGGAAGCCGAGGAAAAGCTTAAATCCACTCTCTGTGAGGTAGTCATTGCCGATGTTAAGATGCCGAATATGGATGGGGTGGAGCTTCTCCAGAGAATAAAAAAAGATTATCCGGGAATAGCGGTTATCTTGATAACCGGGTTTGGCAACATTGCCAGCGCCGTGGAAGTTATGAAGCAGGGAGCCGCTGACTACATTACTAAACCCATAGTGGATGAGGAAATAAAATTAACTATCCACAGAGCTTTGGAACACCGGAGGCTGGAGGAAGAGAACAGGTATCTTAAAGAAGAGCTAGCCGACCGTTACCGGTTCCATAACCTTGTGGGGCGGGACCGTCGCATGCAAGAGATTTATACTATGATAGAGACTATAGCTGATACCGATGCTACTATCTTAGTTCAGGGAGAAAGCGGAACCGGAAAACGACTCATTGCTCATGCTATCCATTTTAATGATACCAGACGCCGGGATTATCCCTTTATCGAGTTGAGCTGCGGAGCCTTGCCGGAGAACTTGTTAGAATCAGAGTTGTTTGGACATGTAAAAGGAGCTTTTACGGGGGCTATAAGAGATAAGGAGGGACGGTTTAAGTTAGCCGATAAGGGAACGATATTTCTGGATGATATCGGGACTTTACCTGCGGGGCTTCAGGTAAAGCTACTCCGCGTTCTTCAAAATCGGGAATTTGACCCCGTAGGAGGAACAAAAACATGCCAGGTCAATGTTCGGGTTATTGCCGCTACCAACCGCAACCTGGAAAAAGCTGCAAAAGAAGGAACTTTTCGGCAAGATTTATATTACCGTCTGGATGTGGTCTCCATCTTTATCCCCCCTTTAAGAGAAAGGAAGGGAGACATTCCCCTCCTGGCCAACCATTTTCTGGATAAATATAGAAAAGAAGTTAGAAGCAACAAGAAGATAAAAGGCATATCGGAAGGAGCGTTGAAGGTGATGCTTGAATATGACTGGCCGGGGAATATCCGGGAACTGGAAAACTCTATTGAGCGGGCGGTTATTTTAACTAAAGGTCCTTTAATAACCCCTGAGGATTTACCACCACCTTTACAGAAAATCTCTGCTCGGGAAAAATCGCCGCTGAAAACCGCTTTTGGCTCTCTGAGAGAAGCCCTTCAGGAACCGGAGAGGGAGATGGTTTTAGAGGCTCTCAAGCAGGTTGACTGGAATCGAAAGAAAGCCGCTGCTCTTTTGAAGGTAAACCGCACCACCCTGTATAATAAGATAAAAAAGTTAGGATTAGAGAAAGAAAAAGATCCGGAACAAAAAACAAAAGGGGGGAGGAAACACTGATGAGAAAGGAAGGGGGGAACATTCTCTTAACCGAATTGGTCAATATGAATAAATGGCAGCAAATTCAAGATTAT
>CAZGXS010000026.1:0-4363 GCA_964529935.1 uncultured bacterium
GGCTCCTTTATCTCCGGGATTCTTATCCGGATGGTGCTGGCGCGCTAACTTCAGATAGCTCTTCTTTACCCCCTCCTGGGAGGCGTTGGTAGCCAGGCCCAAGATCTGGTAGTAGTTTGGCTTGTTCATCTCTCCTTCACCACCTGCTCTTTGAAGCTATTTTTATAGGGAGGCCGGGCAATTGCTTTTTCCGTAACGATAGCCGTAATAAGATGCGCAGGGGTAATATCAAAAGCCGGACAATAAACTTTAACCCCTTCCGGGGCTGTTCTTCTTCCGAATCCGCAGGTTATCTCCTCTGCTCCTCGTTCCTCGATAGGAATTTTGTCGCCGCCATCCAGGCTCAAATCAAAGGTAGAAGTGGGAGCGGCTACATAGAAAGGAATATTATGGGCTTGGGCCAGGATAGCCAGACCATAGGTGCCGATCTTATTGGCGGTATCCCCGTTGGCAGCAATTCGGTCAGCTCCCACCAGAACCAGATTTATTCGTCCTTCTTTCATCACCTGAGCAGCCATATTATCGCAGATTAAAATAGTATCAATTTCTGCCCGCATCAATTCCCAGGTGGTTAGCCTGGCCCCCTGGAGGAGAGGTCGAGTCTCATCCACATAAACCTTAACTCTCTTTCCCTGTTCCCGGGCGGTGAAGATGAGGGCCAGAGCGGTTCCATAATCGGCACTGGCCAACCCGCCTGCATTACAGTGAGTGAGAATAGTATCTTCATCCTTGATCAGCTCCGCTCCGTTCTTCCCTATACTCCGGCATTCTCGTTTATTCTCCTCAATAATATTCAGGGCCTCTTTAAGCAAGAGTTCTTTTATCCGGGGGATATCCTTTTCCCGATTAGCTTTAGCTACAGCCTTCATCCTCTCCAGACCCCAGAATAAATTCACCGCTGTGGGCCGGGCGGTGGCTAGATAATCGGCAACTTTCTCCAATTCCTTACTAAAATCACTATAATTAGCCGCGGGCGAGTTCTGAATCCCTGCCACCGTCCCCAGGGCCGCGGCTATTCCCAGAGCCGGCGCTCCCCGTACCCGCAGATTCTTTATCGCTTCCCAGACGCTTTCTGCCTCAGAGCAATGGATATAGACTAATTCCCCGGGGAGCTTGGTCTGGTCGATCATTTTGACCTTACCTTGATCCCATTCTATAGTGGTTAGAGGCATCTCAGTTTTTCCTTAAATAAAATAGCAAATCTATTCAGTTGGTTTGCTTTCCCTTCCATTTTAAAATTTCCAATTTCCAATCTTCAATTTACAATTCAACCTACCATAGGTAGGTTGTCTAACTACCCATACCCAATAGCTCTGCAGGCATCTCGGAATTTGCGGTATTTGCTGGCGTAGGGCTTGAGCTTCTGTGCCTCGGGTTCCACTTCCAAATCCACTTTAACCATTCTCCGGGTAGCCTCCGTTAAATTAGTATAGGCGGTCTGGGAGGCAGCCACGATAGCGGCCCCGAAGGCCGCTTCCACTACCTTCGGCCGGACCAGGGTCTTGTTGAGGATATTAGCCCTTACCTGGAGCCACTCCTTACTTCTACTTCCCCCACCGGCAGTATATATCTTTTCTCCCACCGGTGCTCCCAGCTCCTCCATTAGCTCGTAAATCCATCTTTCCACCAGACCCACTCCTTCTAGATAAGCAGCATAGAGTTCGTATTTATCCCCTGGTTTTCCGATGATAAATCCCTCGGCCTCCGGGTTAATAAAGGGGAGCCTTTCCCCGGTTCGAAGTAGAGGATAGACAGTCAGGTGCGTTGGCGTCCTCTCGGGAACATATTTGTCTAACTCCGCCAGGTTCTCTTTCCCAAACCGGTCCTTTAAACATTCTCCTCCTGTTGAGCTGGTTCCTCCGGGAAGCCAGAATCCCTGGGGATGGGGGTGACAGCAGATTCTTCCCTCCCTATCTTTGATTAACTTCTTGGAAATGCCCTTTATTGCCAGAGTAGTTCCTACGGTGCTGGCCCATTCCCCGGGCGAGCTCGCTCCCGTAGAGATTAAAGAAGCTGTTCCATCGGTTATTCCGGCAGTTACTAGAGTCTCATGGGAAAGTCCCGTCTCCCGGGCACATCCAAGAGAGATAGAGCCAATAACTGTTCCGGGAGAAACGACCTCGGGGAGGAGCTGGGGAGAAATTTCCAGCGCCTGGGAGATGAACCCTGGCCAGCACCTATTCATCAAGTTATAGCCGGTCTTTAAAGCGTTTGAGCTATCCGTAGTGGAGTAGTCTCCAGCGAGCTTTCCGATAATAAAATCGGCAGCATGAATGAATTTTTTGCAGAGACTATAGGTCTTGGGTTCCTTTTTCTTAATCCAAAGGATTTTGGGGAGAGCAAAAGAAGGCTTAAAGGAATAGCCAAGCTTGGAGGTTAATTCCTCCCCGGCTTCATTAACTAACCTCGCCTCTTCTACCGCCCGCTTGTCGTTGGACATTATCGCTTTTCTCAGAGGTTCATTGTCCGTCCCCAGAGGAATAATCGTCCCCGAGGTGGAAGCAACCGAAATGGCTTTAATTTCCTCAGGGGAAATTCCTTCTCCCTTTAAAGAAGCCACCACCTCTTGCAAACAGGATAATGCCTCTTCCCACCAGGAAAGGGGATTCTGCTCCACCCATCCCTCCGGCAACTTTTCCCGGCTAGCCGCGATTAGGGGCCGGGAACTTTGGGCGAAAACCTTCCCTTGCTCATCGCAGGCTATAGCTCTCGCTTCCTGCGTTCCTATATCCAGCCCCAGGAAAAACATTTTACCACCCTTTCAGCCTGACAGTTTGACAGCTTGTATCCTGCCTAACTATATTCCCCGTTATCCGGGGTGATTATATTTTCTCAACCGGAACTCTACTCCCAGTTCCTCTCGGGCTATCCTCTCGCATCGAGCTACATCCACCCCTTCCATATCCAGAGCCGTTGCTTCGACACGAGGGATGTATTTTTTACATTCCCCAATGAACTCCTTTATCTTCTCGTAGGTTTTTTCCCCAAACTCCGGCTGGCAAAGGGAAAAATATTTGCTTCCCTCCTCAGCATTTAAACTCACCGAGATAGATTCGATGAGACCGGCTAACTCCGGCACGATATTCCTCTTATGAATCAGATTCCCTTGGCCATTAGTGACTATCCTCACGGGAACCCCTTCCTTCTTTAGATACCGGGAGACCTCAAGAACGATGTTTAGGCGAAGTAGCGATTCGCCGTAGCCGCAAAAAACCACCTCTTTATATCCTTGCTGCTCTCTTAGGGCTTGAATTATTTCTTTCGTGGTAGGCTCTCGCTCTAACTTCAGGTTATGCCCTCTGACGAAATCGGTAAAATAGCGGACGCAGAAGGTGCAATTGTTGGTGCAGCGGTTGGTTATATTCAAGTAGAGAGAATCCCTAATGGGGTAAGCAATCTTACTTTCTTCATCCCTCCTGATTCCCAAGAGATGTTTGGCATTAAGAGTGGTGATGCGAGATATATCTTCCCGGCTGAGATGGTGTAATTTGGCCAGTGCTTCGGCAACATAGCGGACGAAGGCGGGCTCGTTCCTCTCTCCCCGCTGTGGTTGCGGAGCGAGGAAAGGACTATCAGTTTCTATGAGAAGTCTATCCGTGGGAAGTTCCTTGACCACCTCCCGTAGATTTTGAGCATTAGGATAAGTTATCTGGCCTGCCACCGAGATGTAGAAACCAAGCTTCAGGCATTTCCGAGCCAGGGCCCAGTTGCCGGAGAAACAATGAAGGATTCCTCCTATCTCCTTGGCCTTTTCCTCTTTTAGAATAGAAAAAGTGTCCTCATCCGCCTCCCGATTATGAACTATTAAGGGCAATTTGAGCTTTTTAGCCAGAGCTATCTGACGACGGAAACATTCCTTTTGCTTATCCTTCGGAGTCAGGTTGCGATAGTAATCCAACCCTGTTTCTCCCACGGCTACCACCTTGCTGTTCTCAGCTAAACCCTCCAGAATCCCGTAATCGTCCTCCTTAACCTTTCCCGCCTCGTGAGGGTGAATGCCGATGGTAGCATAGATAAACTCATATTTTTTAGCTAATTCAATGGATTTTTTACTGCGTTCAAGGCTCGTCCCCACATTAACGATAAGCTCAACTCTCTCTTTCCGTGCCCGGGAGATAACCTCATCCCTGTCTCCAGCGAACTTATCAAAATCCAGATGACAGTGACTATCGATGAGCATATATCTCCTTTAATCTTTCCACCCCGACCTTTCATAAAGGCTAAAGCGGGCCCGCCCATTCTGCTTTACTCCCTGATTATAACTCTTGGGGGGAGCTAAGGCAAGCAAAACCATTTTTTGGCTTAAAAATTATCTTGATAGCGATTAAAATATGTGATGTAAATCAATGATATTAATGATATT
>CAZGXS010000026.1:4463-8622 GCA_964529935.1 uncultured bacterium
TTATATCTCTGGCCTCTATGCTGCCCGTTACCATCAGAAGACAAAATTATATCAGATCCTATCTGATTACCAGGATAGAGTTCTTTAGGATGCTCCTTTCCCACGGCCTTATCTTAAAGGAAGTAGGCCGCCAAGCGCCAGAGGGAGAAGACTGGCGAGTTTCTCTTTACATTGCTCTGGAGAATGTGTTATAAAGTATAAGGATGCGGAAAGCTCGGCTGGGTTAGCGCAAAGGCTGTGGGTCGAGGAAAATTAAAACTCCGTTATTTAATAAAAAGTATGTTGGAAGGATAAGCAGATGGGAAAGGTTTTAAAAGAGCTAATTGAACGATTAGGGGAGAAGAATGTTGAGGGCAGCCAAGAGATAGAGGTTCGGGGGGTTGCCTGTGATTCAAGAAAGGTAGAAGATGGTTTTTTATTTGTCTGTATCCCGGGCTTTAATTTTGATGGGCACGCCTTTATCCCTGAGGCAATAAAGAAAGGGGCTTGTGCATTGGTGGTGGAAAAGGATGTCCAGCAGAGGGAAGATATGACAGTGATTAAAGTCCCCGATGCGCGCTTTACCCTGGGCATGTTAGCGAATATATTTTACGGCTGTCCCTCAAATAAGCTTCGGGTGATTGGAATTGCCGGCACCAATGGTAAAACCACAATTACCTATTTGGTAAGGCAGATTCTTATAGAAGCGGGTAAAAAAGCCGCCCTGCTTGGAACTATCTCTTATCAATTAGGAGATAAAGTTCTGCCTGCCCCCTGGACCACCCCCCCGAGCTTAGAACTTCAGTCAATGTTTAAAGAGTTGGTTGAAGATGGTTTTGACTCTGTAGTTATGGAGGTCACCTCTCATGCTTTAACCTTGGGGAGGGTCATAGGTTGTGAGTTTGATGTCGGGGTATTTAACAACTTAAGCATAGACCATCTGGATTTTCATAAAACAATGGAGGATTATTTAGAAGCAGAGGCGAAATTATTCAGGCTCCTCAATCACTCCTCCAAAACTCATAAGAAGGCAATTATAAATATCGATGACCCTTATGCTGAGCATATTATAAAAAATACTACAGTAGAAATTCTCACTTTTGGGATAAATCAGGAGACCTGTCTGCATGCGAACACGCACAGGCGGGCGGATATAAGGGCTTATGATATTAGCTCATCCCTTGAGGGTCTAAGGTTTAATGTAGCTACCCCTGTAGGTAAGACTACTATTAATCTGCAATTGCCCGGAAGACACAATGTCTATAATGCCCTGGCTGCTATCGGAGTGGGCGTAAGCGAGGGAATAAGTCTTAATGAAATTAAAGAAGCTCTGGCTAAGGCAGGAAATGTTCCGGGAAGATTTGAGAGGATAGATTGTGGGCAGCCATTTAACATAGTAGTTGATTATGCTCACACCCCTGATGCCCTAGAGAAGGTTCTGGAAACGGCAAGAGAGCTTGCCAAGGCAAAAGTGATTGTTGTCTTTGGCTGTGGAGGGGAGAGAGACAGAACCAAACGGCCTTTAATGGGCGAGGTGGCAGCAAGGATGAGTGATGTTGTAATCTTTACCTCGGATAACCCCCGAGGGGAAGATCCCCTGGAGATTATAAAAGAGATTGAAGCGGGGATTAACCCGGTCTTTTCTTGCTGTGAAGCATCTCTGCGTAACAAGAAAGGGCAGGATTGCGACTATTTAATTATTGAAGACCGTTTTGAGGCGATAAAGAAAGCTTTAAGCCTTGCCCGGGGCGGTGATTTAGTTCTCATCGCTGGCAAGGGCCATGAAAATTATCAAATTGTTAAGGATAAGAAAATGTTTTTTAATGATAAGGATGTAGTCAAAGGATTGTTGGAAGAAAAAAGAATTCCTCTGGATTGATTGAAGGACAGAGATTTTAAAAGAGAAGTTTTGGGATGACCTATAAACAAGCTTTGGCTTATTTATATAGTTTAGAGAGATTCGGCATTAAGCCGGGACTGGAGAGAATTAAAAGACTCCTTGAGCTTTTAGGGAACCCTCAGCAGGGGCTTTTAACTATCCATATTGCCGGGACAAATGGAAAGGGCTCTACCGCTACATTTGTTAGCTCTATACTAAAAGAGGCAGGCTTTAAAGTAGGTATATATCTTTCTCCTCATTTAACTGATTTTAGGGAACGGATAGCCATAAATAGCTCCTTAATACCAGAAGAAAAAGTAGCAGAACTGCTAACTAAAATTAGACCCCATATAATAAGGATGGCCGCTGAAGCTAAGATTAGCCATTCGACTTTCTTTGAGGTAGTAACCGCAATGGCCTTCCGCTATTTTTTTGAAGAAAAAGTAGATTTTGCTGTTATAGAAGTGGGGTTGGGGGGTAGATTGGATGCCACAAACATAGTTGAATCTCTGGTTTCGGTGATCACCAATAGCGATTATGACCATATGGATAAATTAGGTTCAGCGGTTACTTCTATTGCCCGGGAACATGCCGGGATTATCAAAAAAGATGGCTTGGTGGTTACGGCTGCCCGGGGAAAATCCCTTAAAGTTATTAAGGAAATCTCTCAGAAACAGAAAGCAAGATTATATGAAGTGGGTAAGGATATAAGGTGCGAATCCTTAGAGTCAGATTGGGAAGGGCAGTCCTTTAATATAAGCCCCGTTAAAAATACCTGTGCCCGACAGGGTGCCGGAACTTTGGGAAGTGATGACAAAATTTCTCTTCTGCCCGATAGGGTAAAGGGGGCAAAAGGCATCTTTTCTGAATTTGATAATTTAGAAATATCACTTTTAGGAAGGCATCAATTGATTAATGCCTGTTGTGCTGTTGTTGCAGTAGAGCTTCTTAAGTTTCGCAATATCCTGCTCAGCGATGAGAGTATAAGGAGAGGGCTAAAGAAGGCATACTTGCCGGGTAGGTTGGAGTTCGTGCAGCATGCTCCCCTGGTAATTTTAGATGGTGCCCATAACTACCCGGCAGCAAAACAGCTCAAAGAAGCCCTTTTGGAGTTTCTTAAGAATAAAGAGAGACTAATATTAGTTATGGGGATCCTTAAAGATAAAGAAGTGGAGAAGATTGTCAAAGAACTGGCTCCTTTAGCCTTTAAAGTTATAATTACGGCACCAAAAACCTCGCGGGCTATCCTACCTGAGGACTTGTATAAGGTCGTGGCAAAGTTTCACCAGAATGCCATCGTCATAGGAGAGGTAGAAGAGGCAGTAAGAGAGTCTTTGAACGAGGCGGAAGAAGACGATATAATCTGCGTTACTGGCTCCTTGTATACCGTGGGAGAAGCAAGACAGCTTTTTAACCAAGAAAAGAAGTGGGAGAGGATGCAACGAAGTGATTTAGGGAAAGCTTATCTGTATGACAATAACCGGAACAAACGGAAAATCTGCCAAAATCTCTGTGCTCAACTAAGAGGCAATGAGGTTGAAGGAAAAATATGGAAGAGATATTAAAGAAACTTAAATCCGGCAAGATTACCATAAAAGAAGCAGAGGCTCTCTTAGAAAAGAGATCTTTTGACAAATTAAAACTTAAATTTGTGGATAAATTGGCACGGCTGGATATTCACCGGCAAGACAGGACAGGTATTCCGGAAGTTATTCTTGCCGAAGGCAAAAAACCTGCCTGGGCAGTTAAGCTTATCATGGAAATGGCTAAGGAGCAGGGCCGGGCAATAGCTACGCGAGTAACGCCCGAATTGACTAAGAAAATAAAAGAGTCTCTTCCTTCAGGATATAATGCTGAGACTTGGAATGAAGCTCGCATAGTTATAGTGAAAAGAAAGGGATGTGAAGTGGTTAAAACCGGTGGCAAAGTTGGACTGATTGCTGCCGGCACTGCCGATCTTCTCGTGGCTGAGGAGGCCCGAGTCTTTGCTGAGGAGATGGGCTGTGAGGTATTATATGCCTATGATGTGGGCATTGCCGGAGTGCACAGAGTACTTGAACCGCTGGAAGAGATGTTGTATAATGATGTAGATGTCATTATCGTAGCAGCAGGAATGGATGCTGTTCTTCCCATTACGGTTAAGGGTCTGGTAAATTTACCGGTTATTGGTGTGCCCACTTCTGTAGGTTACGGAATAGGGGCCAAGGGCATTGCTCCCTTGCTAACTATGCTTCAGTCCTGCTCACCGGGACTGGCCGTAGTGAATATAGATAATGGATTTGGAGCTGGTGCCTTAGCGGC
>CAZGXS010000027.1:0-1353 GCA_964529935.1 uncultured bacterium
CAGGGCCTTTTCCTTTCCGCTCTGGAAGTCCCTTACTGATTGAGGATTTTTCTCAATTATTTCGCTGGCGAGCCTGCTTACTTCCTCCTCGTCGCTGAGTTGTTTCCAACCCTTTTCCCGGACGATCTCCTCCGCCTCTTTACCGGTATTAAACATCTCCGTAAATACATCTCTAGCTAGCCGTCCACTGAGCGTTCCTTTCTTAATGAGATTAAGCATACCGGCTAAATGAGAGGCGGTTAAGGGACATTCTTCTATATTTAGGTCTCTTTCCCTTAATTCTCTTAAAAGTTCCCCCATCACCCAGTTGCTGACCATCTTTGCCTCCGGTAAAAGTTGCACCGTCCTTTCGTAGAAATTCGCCAAGGACCTATCGGCAGTAAGAATCCGAGCATCGTATTCCGGGATTTTATATTCCTTGAGGAAACGAAATTTTCGTTCCTCGGGTAATTCCGGCATCTCTCTTCTAACTTTCTCTATCCAATTATTTTTAATTATTAAGGAAGGAAGATCCGGCTCCGGGAAATAGCGATAGTCAGGGGCATCTTCCTTGCTTCGCATAGTTGAAGTTATCTCTTTTTCCTCATCCCAGAGACGCGTCTCCGCCTTTACCAGGCCTCCTTTCCTCAAAACCTCCTCTTGCCTCTTCATTTCATACTGGAGAGCCCGGGAAACTGTTTTAAAAGAGTTGAGATTTTTCATCTCTACCCGGTTTCCCAATCGAGTTTCCCCCTCCAATCTCAGCGAGATATTAGCTTCAAAACGAAGCGAACCCTCTTCCATACAACAGTCACAAACATCCAGATAGAGCAAAATATCCCTTAAGGAAACCATGAATTTTTCTGCCTCCTCGAGGCTCCGCAGATCAGGCTCAGTGACAATTTCTATCAGAGGCACTCCGGCCCGATTGAAATCCACCAAACTCTCCCCGGGACCATTGTTATCGGGGTGGATATTCTTCCCTGCATCCTCCTCAAGATGAATATTGTTAATGCCCACTCGCTTCCTTCCCTTGCCTGAGGGGATATCCAGATAACCTTTGCCGGCAAAGGGAAAATAGTTTTGGGAGATTTGATAGTTTTTGGGAAGATCAGGGTAATAATAATTCTTCCGGTCAAACTTGCTGGAAGGAGAAACTTGACAGCAGAAGGCCAAAGCAATTTTTAAGGCATGCTCAACCACTCTCTTATTTAAGACCGGAAGCACACCCGGGAGGCCCAGGCAGACGGGGCAGGTCTGGGAATTGGGTAGGGCGCCAAACCGGGTGCTGCAGCCACAAAAAACTTTCGCCTCCGTGGAAAGTTCGGCATGCACCTCTAAGCCAATTACCACTTCATAGTTCATAAGAAATCC
>CAZGXS010000027.1:1453-8094 GCA_964529935.1 uncultured bacterium
GTTCAATTTACAGCTTACATTTTCTTTGATGAAAGTCTGTATTCTGTTCAAATGTATAAGCGATCCTAAGCAACATTTCTTCAGCAAAGGGCCTGGCTATTAACTGAAGGCCGATAGGTAATCCTTCCTCGGTAAACCCACAAGGAATAGTTAGAGCAGGTATTCCGGCCAAATTAACGGAAATAGTGAAAATGTCCGAGAGGTACATTTTCAAGGGGTCGTCCATCTTCTCGCCAATTTTGAAGGCAGCGGTGGGAGAGGTAGGCGTGAGAAGACAGTCAAATTCCTTGAAGGCACGGTCGAAATCTTCTTTAATAAGGGTTCGGACCTTCTGAGCTCTCTGGTAATAGGCTTCGTAGTAACCGGCACTTAACCCGTAAGTACCCAGCATAATTCTTCTTTTCACCTCGTCTCCAAAACCTTCGGCTCTGGTCCGCTCATACATATCTATTATTGCTTTTTGTTCCCGGCTCTTTGCTGCTTGCGCTCTATATCCATAGCGCACTCCATCGTAGCGAGCTAAGTTAGAGCTGGCCTCAGCCGTAGCAATAAGGTAATAAGTAGCTACCGCATATTCGGTATGAGGCAAAGACGCTTCTTTTATCTCCGCTCCTAACTCCCTTAAAAGCTGGATAGATTTCTCCGTCGACTTTCTGACTTCAGCTTCTATCCCTTCCCCAAAATATTCCCGGGGAATACCTATCCGCAGTCCCTTAATATCATTAACCAAAGCTTGTTTATAATCGGGAATATCTTGATTGACCGAAGTGCTATCTTTGGGGTCATGTCCACAGAGACTATTCATCAAGTAAGCAACATCGGTAACATCCTTGGCCAGAGGACCAATCTGATCTAAGGAGGAAGCAAAAGCCACCAGCCCGTATCGGGAGACTAGACCATAGGTAGGCTTCATTCCCACCACCCCACAGAAAGCGGCTGGCTGACGGATAGAGCCTCCAGTATCAGAACCAAGAGCCATAATGGTCTCATCGGCAGCTACAGCCGCCGCCGAACCGCCACTGGAGCCACCGGGCACAGTAGACAGATCCCAGGGATTATGAACACTGCCAAAATGAGAGGTTTCGTTGGAAGAACCCATAGCAAATTCGTCCATGTTAGTCTTGCCAATGAAGATGGCCCCTTCCTTTCTCAGCTTCTCGATAACGGTAGCCTCATAGGGAGGATAGAAATTATAAAGTATTTTAGAGGCACAGGTAGTAGCTGTTCCCCGCAGGCAGATATTATCCTTAATGGCTATGGGAATGCCGGTGAGAGGAAAGATTTCTTCTCCTCTGGCGATAGTCTCATCCACCCTTTTCGCCTCTTTGAGGGCCTCCTCTTCTCTTACCGCTACATAGGCATTGACCTTTTCCCCTATTTCCCCTATCCGTTTAAAGACAGCCTCCGTAACCTCCAGAGCACTAATTTTCTTCGCTACGATTAAATCATGAAGTTTGTGGGCAGTAAATTCGTTTAGTTTCATCTTTTCCATCACTGTAATTACTCAGGAGTCGGAATTCAGGAGTCGCAAATTAATGAAATCTTATACTTCTTCTATTCTGGATTCTGGCTCCTGACTTCTGAATTCTGAGCAGTTATTATATTTTCAAAAAATTATCCAGCAGTTTCTTTCCTGCTTCCGTGAGGATAGATTCCGGATGGAACTGCACACCCCAGAGGGAATATTTCTTGTGCTTCAGTCCCATTATTTCTTTCTCTTCGGTCTCGGCGGTTATTTCCAGACAAGCGGGCAAAGTATCCCGCTTAACGAGCAAAGAATGGTAGCGGGTAGCTATAAAAGGATTCTCTAAGCCTTGATAGATGGTCTTCCCGTTGTGATAGATGGGAGAAGTTTTTCCATGCATTAATCGCTCGGCTCGGACGATTTCTCCCCCGTAAACATGGGCCAGGCATTGATGTCCCAAACAGACGCCAAGAAAAGGAATATCATTGCCAAAAGTCTTAATAACTTCATTAGAAACTCCCGCCTGAAGCGGCGTTCCCGGACCCGGAGAGATAATAATCTTCTTCGGCCGGAGCTTCCCAATCTCTCCCACACCAATCTTATCGTTCCGATAGACCTTAAGAACTGCCCCCAGCTCTCCTAAGTATTGGACGAGGTTATAAGTAAAAGAGTCGTAGTTATCAATTACTAAAATCACTTTCTTGCTCCCTGCAGGATTTAGGCATTGGACCTTTTGCTTTGTGCCTTTGTGCCTTTGTGCCTTTGTGCCTTTGTGCCTTGTTTTTTTATTCTACAGTAACACTTTTGGCTAAATTGCGGGGTTGATCCACCGAACAGCCACGTTTCACGGCCATATGATAAGCCAAAATCTGTAAGGGAACCACGGCTAAGATGGGCGTCAGGGGAGCGATGGCCCTGGGAATGTAGATTACCTCATCAACTTTCCCCCTAATTTCCTTATCTCCCTGGCTGGCCAAAGCAATCACTATTCCCTCTCGAGCTTTAACCTGCTCGATATTAGCTAAGATTTTCTCATATCTCTGGCCTTTGAGAGCAATAACCACCACCGGCATATTCTTGTCAATTAAGGCAATGGGGCCATGTTTCATTTCGGCAGCCGGATAGCCCTCAGCATGAATATAGGAGACTTCCTTCAATTTTAAAGCCCCCTCTAAGGCAGTGGGAAATCCTTGTCCTCGTCCCAGATAAAGGAAGTTGTTATGCCGGTAGAAACGATTAGCAATAGCCGCAATCTTTTTGTTGTCCTTTAATAAAAGCTTAACCTTCTCAGGAATTTTCTTTAAGTCGGCGATCATCTTTTGGCAAGATGCTGCTGAGATAGTCTCCCTGGCCCTGGCTAAAAAAAGGGTAAGCATATAAAGTACCGTCAACTGGGTGGTAAAGGCTTTGGTGGAAGCGACTCCAATCTCCGGACCGGCATGAGTATAGATTACCCCGTCAGATTCACGAGTTATCGAACTGCCCATCACATTACAGATGGAGATTACTTTTCCTCCTGCCTTTCGAGCTTCTCTTACAGCGGCCAGGGTATCGGCCGTTTCCCCCGACTGGCTAATGGCTATAATCAGAGTGTAGTTATCAACGATGGGATTGCGATATCTGAACTCGGCGGCATATTCCACCTCTACGGGAATGCGGGTATATTCTTCCAGAATATATTCGGCCACCAGGCCCGCATGCCAGGAGGTACCACAAGCAACGATAATTATTCTCTTTATAGATTTCACTTCCCGCTTAGATAATCCAATTTCTTTTAAATGAATATTGGATTCATCCCCAGATATTCTGCCCCAGATAGTCTCCTCGATAGCCCGGGGCTGCTCATAAATCTCTTTGAGCATAAAATGGGGATAACCCTCCTTCTCAGTTAAGCGAACATCCCAGGAGATTTCGGTCGCCTTCTTAACCACCACTTTATTCCCTAACGTCTTAATCTTTACTCCCTCCCGACTCAAGCTCGCTATCTCTCCATCGCCTAAGTAAATCACCTTTCTGGTTTCTTTAAGAAGGGCAGGAATATCAGAGGCCAGAAAAGATTCCCCGTCTTTAAGGCCAACAATTAGAGGGCTACCGCTGCGGGCAGCTACTATCTTCCCCGAATCCCCTTCCCACATAGCTCCCAGGGCATAGGAACCTCTTACTCTCCGCAGAGCCTTCCGCACAGCTTCTTCCAGATTGCCCTGAAGATACTTCTCAATAAGGTGAGCAATTATCTCCGTATCTGTATCCGATTTAAATATATGTCCCTCCCGGCTTAGCTCTTCCTTAAGGGAAAGATAATTCTCTATAATTCCATTATGAACAACGGCCAAACTTCCCCGGCAGTCAGTATGGGGATGGGCATTTTCCTCCGATGCTCTCCCATGAGTTGCCCAGCGGGTGTGTCCCAATCCCATCGGACCTTCAAGGGGACTTTTCTTGAGAATTCTTTCTAATTCCCTGATCTTCCCCTGACGGCGGCGGATAGTTATTTCCCCTTTCCCGAGAGTAGCTATCCCCGCTGAGTCATAACCCCGGTACTCTAATCTCTTGAGCCCTTCCAATAAAAGAGGAACTGCTTCTCTATCTCCAATATATCCTACTATGCCACACATTATTTTTTCCTCCGCAATTTCTTTCCTAAACTCCCCCCGGGATGGAAACGAGCAAAATCTTTTTCCCGGAAACCTCGTTTGTCAAGAAGAGCCATAGCCAGGGCGTCCCCCATAGCTAAGGAAGCGGTAGTACTGGCCGTAGGCGATAATCCTAAGGGGCAGGCTTCCTTAGCGACCCCCACATCCAAAATAGCATCGCTATTCCTGGCTAAAGTGGAATTCGCTTCTCCGGTAAAGGCAATTAGCTTAGCTCCTATTTCTTTAATAAAGGGAAGAAGTTCTTTTATCTCGGCTGCCTCTCCGCTGTTGGAGATGGCTAAGACGATATCATCCTTGGTAACCATTCCTAAATCACCATGCCGACCCTCAGCGGGATGAAGGAACAAAGATGGAGTTCCCGTGCTGGCCAGAGTGGCAGCTATCTTCCGACCGATGTGACCGGATTTCCCCACTCCGGTAACCACCACCCTTCCTTCGCTTTTTAAGATCATCTCCACGGCCAGGGAGAAGCTTTCCCCGATTCTGCTTATGAGCGCTCCTATCGCTTCCGCTTCTATACGGAGAACCTCTTTAGCTCGCTCAATGACCATAAAATATGCCTCACTTCGTTTGGCAAGGGGTCAAGGGTTCCAGGAGCCAAGGATTCAAGGAAACGCTACTTCCTTCACTTGAACCCTCGAACCCTTGAATCCTTGAACCCTTTTTAAATAAGACCACACTTGGCAAGGAGAGCGTGAATCCTTCTTTCCTCTTCCAAAGTAATAGAGGCTGTCCCCTCAACCACACGATTGCTTTTAATAACTCCCATATACTTTAAAGCCGTCTTGATTATGGCTGCCGGGTTGGAATGATAACTGGAGTGAAAGAGCTTTAACTTCTCTCCCGTTTTCCACAAATGGCGGCAATAATCAGGGTCCTCCTTCCGAGAGTCGTGGGGATTCAAAGAAGAATCAACTATCTCTCTCCAATCCTTGGGCAATATATTCACTCCTGCAGAGATAATCCCCCCGGGCCCAGGGCTATTCAGAAAATTAAGTTCATTCCCATCATAAAATATAAAATCCCTCCTCCCCCGAATAGCTTTCAGATAATCAAGGCTCCTCTTCGCTTCCCCGCTGTGCTTTAATCCCACTATTCCTTCATTCCCGGACAGCTTCTTCAAAATATTTGTCCTGATATTCCTTCTCCGGAGATGTCCCTTAAGCCGGCTGATTAGATAGGGATTATTATAGAGAATGAAAGGGAGCTCCGTCAATTTCCCCAATTCCTGATAATGATGGGTAAGTCCCCGATTGCTATGATACCAGAGAGGGCAATCAAAGAGGAAAATTTTCCCGGGATAGTTTAAATCATTCCTTATCTTTTCCAGGACTCTAATATTTTCTACCGTCTCCTCATGGCTATTTCCCGTAATTCCTAAGAAAAGAGGAGCTCTTCCTCTGACTATCTCCAGGGCTACCCTTATAAGCTTAAGCTTCTTCTCCCGGGTAAGAAGGAAGCCTTCCCCGGTGAAACTAGCTCCGAAGAGGAGGCCATCGACATATTTCAAAGTTGAATTGACGAGATTCCCCAGGCTCTCTGCATCTATATCCCCTTCATCGTTCAGAGGAGTTACCAGAGCTCCGCTCAATCCTTTTGGGGGCGAGCTAACCATATCTAGAACACCTGAATGTTAACAAGTTGGGACATAAGTTTCCAATTTAGACAATTGTTAATTCCCCTGGAAACTAACATACCATAGGTTAGCTGTAAGGACAAGAAAAAAGAAATAGCTTGACCGAAGGCCCAGATTCTGATAAAATATGTTCCAATTAGAATAGGGTGGCACTTTGGTAACGCCCTATAAAAGAAAAGGAGGAAGACAGGAAAATGTCTAAAAAGATATTCAGTTCTGTGGGAGAAAAGGAAGTAACTCGGGCTATTGTCAGTGAATTTACTAAGCAGTTCCAGGAATATGTAGAGAGCGATTGCCTTATTATTGGAGGAGGCCCGAGCGGTCTTATAGCTGGTCGGGATTTAGCCAGGGAAGGGCTTAAAGTTCTCATTGTGGAGAGAAATAATTATTTAGGGGGAGGTTTCTGGATTGGCGGCTACCTTATGAACAAGGTGACAGTCCGAGCCCCAGGCCAGGATATTCTCACCGAATTAGGGGTGCCCTTTACCGAATTTTCCCCGGGATTATATGTGACTGACGGCCCCCACGCTTGCTCTAAACTTATTGCTGCCGCCTGTGACGCCGGGGTAAAATTTGCTAATATGACTATATTTGAAGATGTCGTCCTCAGAGAAAAGGGCCGAGTGGCCGGGGCAGTCATCAATTGGACACCGATAAAAGCTCTCCCGCGAGAGATCACCTGTGTTGATCCCGTGGCTCTGGAAACCAAAGTAGTTATTGATGCCACCGGACACGATGCCTGTGTAGTGGTCAAACTAGAAGAACGAGGAATGGTGAAGACCCAGGGCTTCGGAGCAATGTGGGTAGAAAAGTCAGAGGACCTCCTGGTGGAGCATACCGGTGAAGTTCATCCCGGCTTGATCGTCATCGGCATGGCAGTAGCCAC
>CAZGXS010000028.1:0-7241 GCA_964529935.1 uncultured bacterium
GGCACAAAGTTAAAAAACTACAAGTATTTGCTTTTATCTTCCCTTTGTGTCTATTACCGCTACCGGGAGAAAGTGTAGATGGCTGAGGAAAAAAAAGTAGAGCAAGCAGAGAAAGCGAAGAAGGCAGAGAAGGTAAAGAAAAGCGGAGTGAAGAAGAAAGTGGGGAGTAAGGAAGAAGCTAAGAAAGAGGTGAAGAAAAAGGAAGAGAAAGCGAAGGAGGTAGAGAAGAAGGAAGAAGTGAAGAAAAAAGAAGTGCAAAAGAAGCCGAAGGCAAAAGTGGCAAAACCCGAGCGGCAGCTAAAGGCAGAGAAGGATAAGGTGCCCGAGGTTAAGGAAAGTCGGGACTCGAAGAAGGAAGAAAGAGCTAAAATGGCTGAAGCTCCCAAGCAGAAGATAAGGATCAAACTGCGGGCTTATGACCATCGGATCTTAGATCATTCTATCCGTGAGATCGTGGAGACGGTGAGGAGGACGGGAGCTCTGGTCTCAGGACCGATACCTCTTCCCACGAGGAAAGAACGGTTTACCGTGCTCAGATCGCCTCATGTGGATAAGAAGTCACGGGAACAATTTGAGATCCGGACTCATAAAAGGTTACTTGATGTAATTGGGCCAACCAGTAAGACGGTGGATGCTCTGATGAAGTTAGATCTGCCAGCAGGAGTAGATGTGGAAATAAAGTTATAGGCGGCTACGAAAATCGTTTCCGACTATGATTACACAGATTAAAAAGCAGATTACACAGATTATTTAACTGGGGGAGGGATTAAGGGCGGCACTTTGGTAACGTCCGAACAAGGCTATGATTGGATTAATAGGCAAAAAAGTTGGTATGACACAGATTTTTGGTGAGGGGGGAGAAGTTATTCCTGTGACCATGATCAAAGCGGGTCCTTGTCCGCTCGTCCAAAAGAAGACCGAGGAGAGAGATAGTTATAAAGCCATCCAACTTGGTTTTGAGGATAAGAAAGAAAACCGGGTTAATAAGCCTCAGCGGGGACATTTTGCTAAAGCTGGAGTGGGGCCAAAAAGGGTGCTTAAGGAATTCCGGGTAGATGGCCTTGATGGTTATGAGGTAGGGAAAGAAATTAAAGTAGATATCTTTAAAGAGGAAGACATGGTTGATATTATCGGTATTTCCAAAGGAAAGGGATTCGCCGGGGTTATGAAAAAATGGGGTTTTGCCGGCGGCCCGGCTAGCCATGGGGCTCATAAGTGGCATCGTCGGCCCGGGTCTATTGGCTCTAGCGCTGATCCTTCCCGAGTATTCAAGGGGAAGAAAATGCCTGGCAGGGCAGGAGGGAGACGGGTAACCTGTAAGAATCTTAAGATAGTCAAGGTTGACAGAGACCAAAATTTGCTTTTAGTGAAGGGGGCAGTGCCGGGGCATAACGGAGGATACCTGATTATAGTTGAAAAAGAAGGCACAAAGGTACAAAATAACAAAGGCGCAGAGTGATGATAGGAGAGTTGAGAGAAGTGATTATGGTAGATGTTTATAATATCAAGGGAGAGGTGGTAGGCAAAGCGGATCTCTCCAGAGAAATCTTTGAGGGAACCGTCAACAAGCTTCTTCTTCACCAGGCGGTGGTTAGCTATTTGGCTAGCAAACGGCGGGGAACGGCTAAGACAAAGACTCGTTCCGAGGTGAGTGGCAGTGGAGTTAAGCCTTGGCGGCAGAAGGGGACAGGAAGAGCCCGGGCGGGCTCCAACACTTCTCCTCTCTGGCGTCGAGGGGGAACTGTCTTCGGGCCAAAACCGAGAGACTATTCCTATTCTCTTCCCCAAAAGGTAAGGAGGTTGGCTCTTATTTCAGCTCTCAGTTCGAAGCTTAAAGATGATAAGATTACAATATTAGATAAGTTGGAATTGAAACGGATAAAGACTAAAGATATGGTAGCTATTCTCCGGGCTTTAAAAGCAGAGAATAAGTCCTTGTTAATTCTGGCCAATCCCAATGATGAGGTAAGGAAGTCTTCTCGCAACATTGTCAGCTTTCATCTGGGAGCCCCTTTTAATTTAAATACTTATGATATTTTAAACCATGATAAACTTCTTATCACCCAAGAGGCTCTCTCCCGGCTGGAGGAGAGACTATTAAATAAACACATCAATGACAAATGACAAATGACAAATAAAAAAACAAGATTTCATTGTTGGGGTTTTAGCAATTCATTTGGGTTTTGGATTTACCCGAACGAAGTGAGGGTATTATGAATGCTCATACTATTATAAAAAGCCCGGTCGTTACAGAGAAAAGTACGGACTTAACGGAAAAATATAATAAATACTCTTTTGCTGTGGATGGAAGAGCGAATAAGATAGAGATGAAAAAAGCCATCGAAGTATTGTTTAAGGTAAAAGTGATAAAGGTAAATACGGTCAAGATGAGAGGCAAGCAAAAGCGAGTTCGTTTTCGCCAGGGAAAGACGCCCGATTGGAAGAAAGCAATTGTTACTTTGAGAAAAGGGGATAAGATAGAGCTGGTCTAATAGATAGAGTTTATCAAACTGTTTGAGTTAATTTAGGGAGGTCTGAGGTAGTGCCAAGAGAGAAAATTAATGCTAATGAGCAACATGAGACTCTTGCCATCTTTTCTCCCCCGCTTATCCTGGCGATATCGGGTTTCTTGGGGGGATTGATAGTGGCTTTGTTATTATCTCCTCTGGTGATTCTCTTGGTTCAGGGGATAGATGGGGTAAGGGCGAAAGAGGTAGTCATAGGGCTTCCGATGATTCTCGGTCTTCTGGGAGCGATAGCGGCCAAACTTCTCCAGCGGGAATATACGATCAACCGGGAGGCTTATAAAAGGGCGACGGAACTTCGCGTTCCTCTGGTCTATCCTTTTTTCTTTCTCTCCCTTCTGGGGCTTGGGGTGGCCCTGTGGTTCAGAGTTGCCCCCGAGGTGGCCAAAATTACTGCCTTGAATGCGGTTCTGGGCCTGGTTCTGGGTTCGATCATCTTGAGCTTAGCCTTAGGAGTCGCCTGGCGGTTCTGGCATATTTTTTGGCTATCCATTCTCAGTCCGGTTGACTGGAGAGTTGTTGTAGAGGCGCGAAATTTTAACCGTCGGCTGAAGATAGCTTTTGCGGAGATAAAACGTTATCCTTCTCCCCTCACTTTGACCATAATAGATATTAACCAATCTGACCAGCTTAAAGGTCGAGAAGTGAGGAGAGTTCAAGAAGGGTTGATAAGCCTTATTGACAAGGATGTCAGGGAAACCGATGTCGTGGGGAGAATTGAGAGCGGAAAAGTCGTCATTGTTATGGCCCACACGGGAAGCAGCGGAGCTGCCATTCAGGCAAAACGAGTAAAGAAGATCTTGGAAGAATATTTGAAGTCATTAAAGAAGGGAAGAATGGCTCTGAGCATAGGAATAGCCTCCTATGCCCTTGGTATGGAAAGCTATAAGGATTTGATTGAAAAGGCACAAGTTGCTCTTTTCCGGGCTAAAGAAGAGGGCGGGGGGATCTTAATCGAGGGAAAAGATTCCGAGCCTAGCGAGGATATATCGTAACATCGGGATTTTAATCTTGCGTAGGTTAAAACTTGCTAACTCAGCTAGGAATAGCAAGCTTTAGTCTGCGTGTAGTTAAGGAGAGCAGGCTTGAGTCTGCGCTATCTTTTATTATGAAAAAATATAAACCGACAACTCCCAGCAGAAGATTTATGACGGGCTCTGATTTTCAGGAGATCACCGTTACCCGTCCACAAAAACGTCTTCTTTCTCCCCTTAAGAAAAAAGGGGGAAGGAATTCCGGAGGGAAAATAACTATCCGGCATCGGGGGGGAGGACATAGTCACCGCTACCGAATGATCGACTTTAAGCGGGATAAATTTGATATCCCGGCTCGAGTAATCTCCATTGAGTATGATCCCAACAGATCAAGCAGGATTGCCCTCTTATGTTATCGGGATGGGGAGAAGAGATATATTATTGCTCCCTTGGGGTTGAAAGTAGGAGATGGGGTGATTTCTAGCTCGAAAGCTGAGATAGAGATAGGCAATTCCCTTACTCTAAGCAACGTCCCTGAAGGCGCCTTCATTCATAACCTTGAACTTGTGTTGGGCAAGGGAGGACAATTGGTGCGTACGGCGGGGGGAGCGGCCCAGCTCCTGGCAAAAGAGAAAGAATATGCTTCCGTTAAATTACCTTCGGGAGAGATCCGATTAATTCGCCTGGATTGTCGGGCTACCATTGGACGGGTAGGAAACTTGGAGCATGAGAGCATTCAGATAGGTAAAGCTGGCCGTTCTCGCTGGAAGGGGAGGCGTCCTCGGGTGCGAGGAGTGGCTATGAATCCGATTGACCACCCTCATGGTGGAGGTGAGGGAAAAAGCTCTGGAGGAAGTCATCCCGTCAGCCCCTGGGGACAACCGACCAAGGGGTATAAAACAAGAAAAAAGAAAGCAAGCGATAAATATATTGTGAAGAGACGAAAATAGGGGTATCATACCTGTCTGCCAACAGGCAGGAAAGTGCCGCCCTTGATTATACCCTGCAATTAGAATAATTGCGGGCACTTAATCCCGGAAATCCTTCGGATTTCTCGGGGCACCGATTAAAACTTAGATTACACAGATTAAATATTTGTTAAGGAGAAAATAAACGATGGGTAGATCAGTCAAGAAAGGGCCTTACGTAGATGCCAAATTGCTTAAGAAGATTGAAGCCGCAAAGCGATCTGGAGAGAGGAAGGCCATTAGAACCTGGTCCCGGAATTCGACCATTTTCCCTGAATTCGTGGGTTACACCCTGGCTATTCATAATGGGAAGAAGTTCATTCCCGCTTATATTACGGAGAATATGGTCGGCCATAAATTGGGAGAGTTTGCGCCGACACGGACATTCAGATCTCATGGGTCTCATACGGAGAAATCGGCATCTAAGACGTAAGTTAGCCCTCTGCTATCGTTCGGGACTAACTTAATTGCAAATTGAAGATTGTAAATTTTAAATTATAAGAGGGAAGAATGGAAACAAGAGCAGTAGCTAAATATGTGCCTATGGGTCCTCGTAGAGTGCGGCAGGTTATCGATCTCATCCGCAATCGAGGGGTGGATGAGGCCTTAGCTATCCTCAAGTTTACCCGGAAAGCAGCCTCGGCACCGGTGGAGAAGGTGTTAAAATCAGCTTTGGCCAATGCGGGGATGGACCCTAAGGTAAACATTGATAAGCTTTATATTGAAAAAGCTTATGTTGATGCTGGGTCCTCTTTAAAAAGGTTTAGGCCCCGGGCTATGGGAAGAGCTGCCCAAATTTTGAAAAGGTCCAGTCATATCACTCTGGTGTTGAAGGAGAGAGAAGATGCAAAGATAAAGGAAGGCACAAAGGCACAGAGGCACAAAGGCACAGAGTGACAGATGAAAAGATAAAAGCCAATACTTGTAGTTTTTTAGTTTTTTTTAACTTTGTGCCTCTGTGCCTGTTGTGCACCAAAGGTGCACTAACTTAAGGGGGTTTTTATGGGACAGAAGGTTCATCCGATCGGTTTTCGGTTAGGATTTATCCGAAGCTGGGATTCCCGTTGGTATGCTGGTAAAGATTATGGGGATCTTCTTCAAGAGGATATTAAAATTCGTCAATATATTAAGAATAAGTTAGCCTCGGCGGGAATCTCCCGTATCGGGATTGAAAGGGTTGCTGACAGGGTAAGGATAGATCTTCATACGGCTCGTCCGGGAATTATTATCGGGAGGAGGGGGGCAGAGGTAGATCGGCTGAAAGAAAAGTTGGAAAAGATGACAGGGAAGCAATTCTCCATTGATATTCAGGAAGTGAAAAGCCCGGAAAAGAATGCTCAATTAGTGGCTGAGGGTTTGGCCCGGCAATTGGAGAGGAGGATATCTTTCCGAAGGGCGCTGAAGAGAGCAGTGGCTTTGGCTATGGAAGGGGGAGTTAAGGGAGTGAAGGTAGCTTGTAAAGGACGTCTGGCGGGAGGGGAAATGTCGCGTTCTGAATGGTACCGGGAGGGAAGAGTGCCCCTCCATACTCTCCGCGCTGATATAGATTATGGAACCGCTGAGGCTAAGACTACTTATGGGATAATTGGAGTCAAGGTTTGGATTTTTAAGGGAGAGATACTTCCAAAAGAAAAGAAAAAGTAAGGGCAGCACTTAAAGTGCTACCCTTGATTACACAGATTAAAAAGCAGATTACACAGATTATAGAAAACAGGGACCCTCTTACAGAACGAATAGTAGTCTGTTATTTTAATTTTGGCAATAAAGTTGTTGGGTTAGGCGATTTATGTTTTAATCTGTGTAATCTCTAATAAAAATCTGTGGAATCAGGTATAATAAATATTATACCAGGAGAAATTAAATGGCTTTAATGCCAAAAAGGGTAAAGTTTCGTAAGACTCATCGAGGGAGAATGAAAGGAATATCTTCCCGGGCATCGTCTATTAGTTTTGGTGAATATGGGCTTAAAGCTCTTGAGCCTTCTTGGCTTACCAGTCAGCAGATCGAAGCCGCCCGAGTGGCTCTTACCCGACATCTCAAGCGAGGGGGGAAGGTGTGGATAAGGGTGTTTCCGGACAAGCCGGTGACGGCTAAACCAGCGGAAACAAGAATGGGTAAAGGTAAAGGCTCTCCGGAGTATTGGGTGGCCGTAGTGAAACCGGGCCGGGTACTTTTTGAGTTGGAGGGTATTCCGGAAGAACTAGCTCGAGAAGCGATGAGGTTGGCTGCTCATAAGCTGCCTCTGAGAACGAAGTTTATTCATAGATAAGTTTTTTTAAAATTTAGGTTGATGAAAGTTAGAATGTATGATATAATGTTTTTTAATATAGGATAAATTGCTGCGGCGAAAATTTATCGGTGGAGATAAGAAAATGGCAAGAATGAGACATCCGAGATTTAAAAAATGCAGAAGCTTAGGACTTAACGTTTGCGGACATCCAAAAGCGATGAAAAGAGCGGATAACGGGCAAAGCAGAGAGAAGAGAAAATTATCATCGTATGGCCTGCAACTCTTAGAGAAACAAAGATTGAAATGCTATTATGAGGTTTTGGAAAAACAGTTTAGGCGTTATGTCAAGGCGGCAATGAACGATAATGAAATTACCGGACATTCACTTATTAGAAGGATAGAATGCAGGCTTGACAATATGGTTTATAGAATGAACTTCGGAAGCTCAATTAGAGAAGCAAGACAAATGGTAACACATGAACATATTAAAGTGAATGGTAAAAAAGTAGATATACCTTCATTTATTGTTTCGGCTGGAGATGTA
>CAZGXS010000029.1:0-6958 GCA_964529935.1 uncultured bacterium
TTATAAAGGCGAGGAAATTACCACGGGCGGACAGAGAATTCATAATTACCATCAGCTAGTGGAAAATATGAAAAAATGCGATCTCCGGGCTGAGGATTTCGATTTTTACCTTCAGACCTTTAAACAAGGTATGCCTCCTCATGGGGGATTGGCCATTGGCGCAGAGAGGATGACCAAACAACTATTGAATTTATCCAACATCAGGGAGGCCAGCCTTTTCCCCCGGGATAGGACTAGAATCAGCCCTTGAAAGCTTCCTGGTTCTGTGCTATTGTTAGCCGTTGACAATAGGTAGATAGTTAAGACAGGATACAGTGAGACAGGATACAGTTAGACCGTCAATTTGTCAAACTGATAACTTAAAGCATAGGATTTTCAATCCTATACTGATTACCCAGATTAAAAAACAGATTACACAGATTAATAATTTCCCTTGAACCCTTGAACCCTTGAACCCTTGAAACCTTGAACCCTATCCCGAACGAAGTGAGGGATATCTTAGACTGTCAGATCATTTCTTCAAGGAGGAAAACTTAGCCTTGGTAAGCACGAAGATCCGATTGAGGAATGACCGTGAGGCGCTTTCTCTTTGTGGGAAGCATGATGAACATTTGAGAGCGATCGAGGAGAGTCTTAAGGTTAGCTTTCTGGCCCGGGGCAACGAGATAACCATTAGTGGCGACAAAGACGATGTGGAGGGAGTCGGGAGGCTCCTTCAGGGATTTCTCAAGTTGATCAGGGGAGGGGAGAGATTTCGAATTCAGGAAGTTCGTTATGCCCTGAAGATGGTCAAAGCTTCCTCCTCTTCTTTGGATACTACCGATGTTCTTTTGGAGAGAATAGAGGTATCTTCCAGGCGGCAGTATGTTCGGCCCAGGACCCAGGGACAGAAAGGGTATGTTGAAGCCATCAAAAACCACGATATTGTCTTTGCTATTGGACCGGCCGGGACCGGTAAGACCTACTTAGCTATGGCCCTGGCCGTACAGAGCCTTTTGAGGAAGGAGGTCCGTCGCATAATTCTCACCCGCCCGGCCGTGGAAGCCGGCGAGAAGTTGGGTTATCTTCCCGGGGATTTATCTGCTAAGGTTACCCCTTATTTAAGACCCCTCTACGATGCCCTCTACGATATGATGGAAGTAGAGGAAATAGAAAGGTTCTTGGAACGGGGGATCATTGAGGTAGCTCCTTTGGCCTTCATGAGGGGAAGAACTTTCAACGATGCCTTTATTATTTTAGATGAGGCCCAGAATAGCACCTCGGAACAGATGAAAATGTTCCTCACCCGCCTGGGTTTTGATTCCAAGACGGTTATCGCCGGGGATATTACTCAGGTGGATTTGCCTGCAGATAAGCCTTCCGGCCTCATCCAGGTTCAATCAATCTTGAAGGATATTAAAGGAATAAAGTTTGTCTATCTCACCGGTGAAGATGTCGTTAGGCATGAGCTCGTTCAGGAGATAATTAAGGCTTATGAGCAGGACAACGCTTAATAAAATGAGACGCTTACGGACTTTTCTTGGGAAGGAAAAGTCTATTGCCAGGCTCAGCCCTCTAAAGCAGGAAAGGTTCCTGAGATGGCTCTTTATATCTATGTTCTATGTCCTCTTAGTAGGGATAATGACACCTGGAGCACAGGGAGAGGTGGGGGTGCTGTCCACCATAGGAGGCCTATCCATTCTAACCTTGATTTTTTTTCTCATTGTGGGTATTTATCTTCATAAATATCAGTCAGTTGTCCTGACCGACCTGCGCATTCTTCTCCTCCTGGGTTTAATAGTAATCGGGGCGATACTTGTTGCCCGGATCATCATCGGCTCTCACTTATCTGGTTACTTTATTCCGGTGGCCATTGCTTCCATGCTCATCGCTATCTTGGTGGAACCTCGCCTGGCGGTAGTGGTAGCTGTGGTTTTAAGTATATTTGTCGGGGTTTTGACCGGATATAGATTGGACTACATGGTAGTGGCTCTGTCAGGGGGTATGGTAGGCCTTTTCAGTGTAGCTAAGGCCAGGAGGAGGTCCGACTTAATCAGGGCCGGGCTCCTGGTGAGCCTCGTCAATGTAGCTGCCATCTTGGGCTTTCACTTTCTGGAGCCCCTGGCCCAGGAGCAAATTATCAGGGGGCTTATCTCTGGGGCCGGGAATGGGATCGTCTCCGCTATGGTGGTCCTGGGGATGCTGCCTATCCTTGAGCCTATCTTTAAAATTACCACGGATATTAAGTTAATGGAGCTTTTGGATGTTAATCAACCTTTACTGGAAAGGATGAAGAACGAGGCTCCAGGAACTTACCAAGGTAGTTTAGTGGTAGCTAACTTAGCGGAGTCGGCAGCCCAGGATATTGGAGCGAATGCGCTTTTGGCCAAGGTAGGTTCTTATTATCATGATATCGGCAAGATAAATAAGGCCTCTTATTTTAGCGAAAACCGCATGCTGGCCAAGGACAAACATGAGAAGTTAAATCCGACTATGTCCAGTCTGATTCTCATCTCTCATGTTAAGGAGGGAGTGGAATTGGCCCGCAAGAATAAATTGCCCGAAGTCATCACCGATATTGTGCGTCAGCATCATGGCACTACTTTAGCCTCCTTTTTCTATCAACAGGCGTTAGAGGGGGACGAACACCGGACGGTAAGTAAAGACACTTTTCGCTATCCCGGCCCCAAACCTCAGACGCGGGAAACGGCCATCGTTATGCTTGCCGATTCAGTAGAGGCAGCTTCCCGGACTTTATCTGATCCTACCCCCAGTCGAATTAAGAATTTAGTTAAAAAAATCGTAAACAGTAAATTTATTGATTACCAGTTAGATGAATCCAATTTAACCCTCCGCGATCTTCATCGAATTTCGGAGGTTTTCACTCAAATGCTTATTGGCATGTTCCACACTCGGGTAGAGTATCCGGGGGAAGAGTCTGGAGAGCGGAGAAGGGAAAGTGGTAAGAATAAAAAACAAACAAAGAAGTATAAAGGTAGATCAAAGAACAATTAGACGGGCCGGTGAAGAAACGTTGAGAAGGGAAGGTGGAGCAGGCAAAGTCGACAGAGTTGCATCTGGCGATTTGCTCTCTGGGCCCGGGGGCGATCTTGGTCTCCAGGCTCCCGTCGAGGTAAGCATCATTTTGGTTACGGATAACTACATAAGAGACCTTAACCGAAAATACCGGGGAGTTGAAGAAGCCACCGATGTTTTAGCTTTCCCCATGCAGGAAGGAGAGTTCTCCGGTCTCCATTCCCACCTTCTTGGGGATGTGGTTATCTCGGTAGAGAGAGCCAGGGATCAGGCCCGGAAATTCGGGCATAGATTTGAAGAAGAGTTGAGTCTTCTGACCATTCACGGGATACTTCATCTATTAGGATATGATGACTTTACGGCTGGGGACAGGAGAAGGATGAAGGCCAAAGAAAAGGAGATTTTGAAGACAGTCCTTAGTTAACGGCAGCAAGAGTCCTTGAACCCTTGAACCCTTGAACCCCTAGCTTCGAAGGAGCGTATGTTATTAGCTGGACAATTTATTGGCTTAGTCGTTCTTCTCCTGTTTTCTGCTTACTTCTCGGCCTCGGAGACGGCTTTGACCTGCCTGGGAAAGTTGAAAATGAAAAGCCTTATGGAGAAGGAAAAGGAAAAGGCGCCGCTTCTTTCCCTCTGGGCAGAGGATCCCAATCGGCTCCTCGTGACTATCCTGGTGGGCAATAACATCGCTAATGTGGCGGCCTCTGTTCTCTTTACCGTTATCCTCCTGCGTTTATTGGGGCCAATGGCTACGGGGAGGGCCGCAGCTCTGTCTATAGGGATGATGACCTTTCTCATCCTGGTCTTTGGGGAGATAACCCCCAAGACTTATGCCCGGCAGAATGCGGAAGGAATAGCTCTGCGGACCCTGGGGTTACTCAAGTTCCTTTCCCAGGCCCTTTCCCCCTTGGTTAAATTGTTGGTCTTTATGGCTAATGTTGTTATAAGACTCTTAGGAGGTAAGATAGCCCAGCCGGGACCTTTCATGACGGAAGAGGATATAAGAGGGATGCTTAGTGTGGGAGAGGATGAAGGGGTCCTGGAAGAAGAAGAGAAGGAGATGATAGACAGTATTTTCAAATTCGGTGATACCAAAGTGCAGGAAGTAATGGTCTCTCGCCTGGATATAGTTGCCGTGGAGGCGGGAAGGAATCTAACTGACATCCTCAAGGCGGCTTTAGAGGCCGGCCATTCCCGTATCCCCGTCTTTGAGAAGGAGATAGATAATATCATCGGTGTTCTCTATGTTAAAGATTTACTGAGCCTCTGGGGGCAAAAAGACGAGGGAAAATTAAAGATAAAGAATTTAGCTCGCACCCCTTATTTTGTCCCGGAGACGAAGAAGGTTGATGAGCTCTTGCGCGAGTTTCAGAAGAAGAAGATACATTTAGCCATTGTTGTTGATGAATATGGAGGAACGGCGGGCCTGGTTACCCTGGAGGACCTGCTCGAGGAAATCGTGGGTGAGATAGAGGACGAATACGATGAAAAGAGAGAAGAGATTAAAATTCTGGAGGAAGGGGTGGCTTTGATTGACGGCAAGATGGATATCGGTGAAGTTAACGAGAGGTTGAAGATCAACCTTCCGGAGAAGGAGGGAGTAGAAACGGTAGCCGGATTTGTGGTTGATTATTTAGGGCAGGTTCCTCAAGCGGGAGAAGAGCTAACTTATGATAATCTTCACATCTCTGTGGTGGAAGCCGAGCGACGACGGGTGGTCAGGGTGAAGATAGCTAAAAGCGATAAGCCGCCGGGAAAGGAGCAAGGAGAGAAAGATGAGACCTAAGATATTCACCCGGGTGCGGAACAACTTTATCGCCGGCTTGTTGGTTATTCTGCCCGTCGTGGTTACTATTTGGATCTTAAGGGCCATCTTCAATACGATCATTGGTTTCGTGCCCCAGGTGATTGTGGAGACCCATTTCCGGGTTGCTCCTTGGGGGTATCTCTGGCAGTTGCTTGCCGTTGTCGGTATATTGTTTATAATCTTTCTCATCGGAGTCTTCGCCAGGAATGTTATCGGACGTCGGCTTATTAGCTTGGGAGAGAGCATCCTCACCAGGATTCCCCTGGTGAACAGGATCTATCGGGCCTTACAGCAGATAGGCCAAGCTTTTTTAGGAGAGAAACGCACGGGTTTCAACCGGGTGGTCCTCTTCCAGCATCCGCGTCCGGGACTTTATGCCCTGGGATTAGTGTCGGGAGCTGGGGGAGAGGAAATTGCCAAGAAGACGGGAGAGAGGATGTTAACGGTCTTCGTCCCTACTACTCCCAACCCTACCTCGGGGCTCCTGATTCTGGTTCCGGAGAAGGATAGCATACCCTTGAAGATGAGCGTGTCGGAGGCTTTGCAGTTGCTCGTTTCCGGAGGGACTATTGTTCCTCCCTATGGCAGCGGTGAAGGATAGTGGTCAGGGAACAGGAAATGAAAAGTTGAGGTCGCGATGAAGAAGAAGTTAGAGGAAAAGCTTAAGCAAATCCGGGGTTATCTGACAAGCAAGTCCGTTCCGGAGCTAACTAAATTTATCAAGGAGTCCCATCCGGCTGATTTAGGGGAAATCCTTAATCATCTGGAAAGAGAGGAGAAAGAGATCTTTCTATCCCTCTTTAAGCCGGAAGAGGCGGCCCGAGTTTTGCCCGAGATGGAGCCCAGTTCCCGGGGAGAGCTTTTGGAGGATCTGGATGATACCCGTTTAACTCAGATATTAGAGGTCATGCCTTCCGATAATGCCGCCGATATCTTAGGGGATTTACCGGAGGAACGGGAAGAAAAAATTCTGGGGTTAATGAAGAAAGAGGAGGCCGAAGATGTCCATCGGCTTTTGGAATATGAGGAGGATAGTGCCGGAGGGATCATGACCCCGGACTTTTTTGCTCTCCCGAGGGAAATGAGGGTCGAGGAGGTTCTAGAGAGATTGCGGAGGAGTGATATAGAGGCCATATCTTATATATATGTAGTAGATAGGGAGGGACATTTAGAAGGAATTCTTTCTTTAAGGGAACTTATTACCGCTCCGGCCTTGACTTCCCTTAAAGAGATTATGGATACCGAGGTCATCAGGGTTACTACCGATGTTGACCAGGAGGAAGTAGCTAATCTGGTGCGCAAATATAACCTGCGCGCCCTGCCCGTAGTTGACCTAACTAATACCCTGGTAGGAAGGGTAACGGTGGATGATGTTCTTGATGTGGTGGAAGAGGAAGCTAATGAGGACATCTATAAAATGGCCGGAACCGATGAGGAAGAGCTTCTTAACGGTTCCATTTTTCGAGTGGCGCGGGTAAGGTTGCCCTGGTTAATTATTGCTTTGCTGGGAACGATGGTTTCTGCAGTGATTATTCGCACCTTTGAGGGGGGTTTTGAGCCCCAGATGCTCATTGCTCTCTTGGCTTTTATTCCTGCTATTATGGCTATGGGAGGTAATATCGGAGTTCAGTCTTCTACCATTATCGTGCGCGGGTTAGCTACCGGCCACCTGAACCTCGAGCACTTCTGGAGGCTGCTTTTCCGGGAGGCACGCCTGGGAGGTCTCATCGGGTTGATTTCCGGAGTGGTAGCGGGAGTCGTGGCCCTTTCCTGGAACGGGGGCGGGGCTATCCTGGGTTTAATTGTGGCTCTATCTATGGTTATTGCTCTTATCGTAGCGGCTATCCTGGGGACTGTTATTCCCTTAGCTGTTAGCCGGCTCAACATTGATCCGGCCGTAGTCTCTGGTCCCTTTGTCACCACCCTTAAGGATATTACCGGGCTTCTGATCTATTTTTCCCTGGCCGCCGGGCTGCTCTCTTGGGTGCAGTGAAAACAGGGAGAAAACAAAAACTACATGTGAATACAGATGGACACAGAGCACAAGTTAGAGCACCAGAGCACAAGTTAGGCCACACGCTAAAAGCATAAAGACTAAAGCCTGAAGCGTGCAGCGTGCAGCCTGAAGCGTGCAGC
>CAZGXS010000030.1:0-6847 GCA_964529935.1 uncultured bacterium
GGCTTAATGGCCTCTTTTAGTAAAACCGTCATCGCTCCGGCCACTTTGAGGTCATCCGCCGTTACCGGCTTCCCGTCATAGGTAAAACCGCAGACCATCCGTCCTAATCGTTTCCGCAAATCGAAAAGCCCGTTAGTTAAGGCATGGATGGCTGCCGTTTCCGTAGCCACAGTAATATCATAACCTGTCTCCCGGGGGTAGCCATTGGCTTTCCCGCCCAAGCCTACGACAATCTGTCTTAATGCCCGGTCGCTGAGATCCACACAGCGACGGAGGTTAATGTTGAGAGGGTTGAGGTTCAGTTTGTTCCCATGCAGGATGCTGGCGTCCAGGGCAGCGTTGAGGAGGTTATGAGCACATTCTACAGCATGGATATCCCCGGTGAAATGCAGGTTGATCTTCTCCATAGGGACCACCTGAGAATAACCGCCGCCACAAGCTCCTCCTTTAATTCCAAAAGTGGGGCCCTTGGAAGGCTCGCGGATAGTATTGCAGACCTTCTTGCCAATTTTGGCCAGGGCCTGTCCCAATCCCAAGTTAGTTACCGTTTTCCCTTCGCCCAGGGGAGTAGGAGTAATAGCCGTTACTGTAATGAATTTGCCATGAGGCCTATCTTTCAGCCTCTCTAAAATCTTAAGGTCAATTTTGGCCATATATTTCCCGTAGGGTTCAAGTTCATCTTCCTCTACACCTACGCTCTCGGCTATTTCACCAATGGGTTTTAAGGTGGCCTCCTGGGCAATCTCCAGGTCGCTATTCATCTTTTATCTTCTTCAATTTTAGGCAATTGCTTTTTCTCCATCTAGAGCTTATCTGCTCACCATAGCTCAGTTTTCTGCACTTTAGTAGCTTATCACATTCCCGTCATTAATGTAAAGAGAAAATCTCAAACAAAATCTTGGCAAAGATTTGACAAAATGACATGAACATGTTATAACCAAGACGCAAATAAGCGTTATATGAAGTGTCCATAGATGGTTAGCAAATTTCAACAAGAAAACTCGTCGCTTCGCTCCTCATGCGCTTTCCCCCTCACCCTTCCCTCTCCCCCTGGGGGAGAGGATTAAGGTGAGAGGTGTTTATACTTGTAAAAAACGGATACATTAAAGGATCCCCTCAAAAATAAAAAACAGAATAGTGCCAAGCTGAGGAGTGAGCTTGGGGTCTCTGGTGGAGTAACTGTCATTATGAGTGAAAAAATGATCATGAGCAACTGTTGGCGGCAATTATATCCGCCAGGTTCAGAAAAACTTCTGGAACAATTCTTAGAAGAACTGGAGCTGCTTCGAGAAGGCCTTGATGCAGATACTCCTGACCCCCAGTGGTACAAGGAAGCGATTATATATTCGCTGTATGTGGATTTATTTAATGACAATTTCCCCGGGTTGATAGAGAAGTTAGACTATCTAGAGGATTTAGGGGTGACTTGCCTGTGGCTGCTGCCCATTCTTGATTCACCCATGCGTGATATGGGTTTTGATATCCGCTGCTACGATCGTATGCGAGCGGAATTACTGGGTTTATGCGAAAATGCGCCTGGCAGAGAGCAACAAGCCGTTTTCCGTCATTTTCTTGCCGAAGCCAAGGGAAGAAATATAAAAGTCATTTTTGATATGGTTGTGAACCACACTTCCGATGAACACCAATGGTTTAAGCAATCCCGCCTTCGGCCGGATTCTCCCTTCCGGGATTATTATATCTGGAACAAAGATGACCAAAAATATCAGGGAGCCAGGCTCCTTTTCAAGGGTCTGTGCCCCAGTAATTGGGAAAAAGATGGAAAGTATTACTATTTTCATCGTTTTTACGAATTCCAGCCGGATTTAAATTACCGCAATCCTCAGGTTCTTTTAGGGATGTGCCGCAATCTGCTCTACTGGCTGAGGGAGGGAGTGGATGGGTTCCGGTTGGATGCCATCCCCTTTTTGTGGAAGGAAGAGGGAACAAATTGTGAAAATCTGCCCCAAACCCATACCATTGTCCGTTTCTTCAGGGCGGTTATGGACTACGTGCGGCCGGGCACTCTGCTCTTGGCCGAAGCTTGCCAGCCGCCTAAAGACGTGGTGGAATACTTCGGCCAGGGAGATGAATGCCATGCTGCTTATCATTTTCCCCTGATGCCTCGCATCTTTTTAGCCTTAGCAGAGCAAAGCCGGGATCCGATCATCAGCACCCTTGACCCCTCAATAACCCCTTCCATCCCTGAATCTTCTCAGTGGTTTCTATTCCTGCGCTGTCACGATGAATTAACGCTGGAAATGGTTACTGCCGAAGAGCGGAAATCGCTTAACGAGTATTATCTGCGCGATCAGCGCTGGAGCTTTCGGGAAGGAGAAGGGATCTCAGCCCGGCTGGCCAATCTACTGGATTACAATCCTCGGAAAATCGGCCTGGCCTATTCCATCATGCTGACTCTGCCGGGAACGCCAACTATTTATTCTGGAGACGAGTTCGGAAAGACTAATGACGAGGCCTATTATGAGCAAAGGAAAGAGGAAACTGGATATACGGATTCGCGAAACCTTGTCAGGGGAAAAATCAATTGGGAGCAGGTGGAAGAGAATCTGAAAAATCCACATTCATTTGCTGCTCAGGTGTTTTCTATAGTTAGAGGGCAAATTCGGACCCGCCGAGAGCATTCCTGTTTTGGGCGGGGAACACTGGAATGGATAGAGGTGCTGGATGATAGGGGAAAACCGGCACCACAAGTCCTGGCTTATTTTCGTACTTACTTGGATGAACAAATCGCGGTGATTAACAATCTTTCGGAGCGAGAACTCACCGTTCGCTTACAGATACCGTCCCTCTCCAAAACGAAAGAAGATCTCTTGCAGCAACCCCTGCGATTTGACCCCGGCAGCGGCTGTTTACAACTGCCACCACTGGCCTACTATTGGATTCCAACTATGAGCGGAGTAAAATGCTAAATCCATATAAGTCAGTAGGTTTCAGGGAAAAAATAATGCCAAAGCATAAGAATTGGTATGGGAGTAAGATTTTTTATGTCAAAATATAGCTTTGATGCCGTTATCTTCGATCTGGATGGGGTGATCACCCACACCGCTACTGTGCATAGCGCTGCCTGGAAGCAAATGTTTGATGAATCCCTGAAAGCTTATGCCCAGAAGGCCGGGAAGCCTTTCCGTGAATTTACCCACGCTGATGACTATTTACCCTACGTGGACGGAAAACCACGGTATAAAGGCGTGGCCTCATTTCTAAAATCGCGGGACATTGATCTTCCTTGTGGCGATCCGACCGATTCCCCAGACCGGGAAACAGTTTGCGGATTAGGCAATCGCAAGAACCAGCTTTTCCACGAAATCATTGCCCAGGGGGGTGTGGAGGTTTTTTCTGCCACTGTGGACTTCATCAAAGAACTGAAAGAGAAAGGCATTAGAGTGGGCATAGCCTCATCCAGTAAGAATGCCAAAGCAATCTTGGATGTGGCTGGGCTAGCGGGCCTTTTTGAGACCCGGGTAGATGGTGTTGTTTCCGCTGAACTCAATCTGAAGGGAAAGCCGGAGCCCGACATTTTCACCACCGCCTGCGATAACCTGGGCGTATATTATGACCGGGCCGTTGTGGTAGAGGACGCAGTTTCCGGGGTGCAGGCGGGAGCGAAGGGAAACTTCGGTCTAGTTTTAGGCGTTGCCCGGGAAGACAACGAACGGGAACTAAAGCTTAATGGTGCGGACATCGTCGTCAGGGATATGGGAGAAATTGACTTTGACAGCATAGAGGAATGGTTCTCGAAGGGCCTTGACGAAGACATGTGGTCCTTAAGTTACTATAATTATTCGCCAGAAAACGAAGGGACCAGGGAAACGCTTTGCACGGTGGGGAACGGCTATTTCGGAACGCGGGGGGCCCTGGAAGAATCCGAGGCCAACGGCATAAACTATCCCGGCACCTACATTGCCGGGGTCTATAATCGTCTGGAATCCGAGGTGGCTGAACGGACCGTCGTTAATGAAGATTTCGTAAATTGCCCTAATTGGTTAGCAATAACGTTTAAGATTGGAAACGGCGCCTGGCTGGATCTGAATAAAGCGGAGATTATCAGTTTCGCCCGCCGGTTGGATTTTCGCAGTGGCGTGCTGAAGAGGAAAGTGGTGGTTAAAGATGAAGCAGGAAGAAAAACCTTGATCGAATCCAGCCGCTTAGCCAGTATGGCCCAGCCCCATCTGGGGGCGCTAAAATACAGCCTCACCCCCTTAAACTATTCTGAGCCTATCTCTATTCGCTCCGGGCTAAACGGCAGAAACATTAATGCCGGCGTGGAACGCTACCGCCAGCTCAGCTCCAAGCACCTGGAACCGGTTAGTGAAGGGGGAGAGAATAATAGCAGCTATATTGTGCTGCGAACCAATCAATCTGGAATTCACCTAGCAGAGGCTGCCAAAGTTCTTATTTCTGTTGATAACAAGCCTCTTAATCCAGAAATTACCCTGGACAAAACACCAGGAGCTATTTATTCGACCATCAATCTGAAAGCAGAAAAAGGAAGCCCCATCTGCCTGGAAAAAGTGGCAGCCATTTACACCTCTAAGGATAAAGATGTCAAACACCCATTAGAAGCCGCACAAAAAGCCCTCCAAAACATTAACAGCTTTGATGAGCTGTTGCAGGCAAGCACCGCTGCCTGGGCAGACATCTGGGAAGAAATTGATATTCAGATAGAGGGAGACCGGCTGGCGCAAAAATTAATTCGATTAAACCTTTATCATACAATGGTTACCACTTCTCCACACAATGTTAACATAGATGCCGGCATTCCTGCCCGGGGATTACACGGAGAAGCTTATCGCGGGCATATTTTCTGGGACGAACTGTTTATCCTGCCGCTTTATAATATGCATTTTCCGGATACGGCCGCATCGGCTCTGCTTTATCGGTATCGCAGACTGAATCAGGCCAGGGCATATGCGAAAGAACATGGCTACCAGGGAGCGATGTTCCCCTGGCAAAGCGGCAGTGACGGCCGGGAAGAAACGCAAGTGCTCCACTTAAACCCCCTATCAGGGCAATGGGGGTCTGATTACAGTTCTCTGCAGAGACATGTATCTCTTGCCATTGCCTATAACATTTGGCAGTATGTCCAAATCACCAACGACCGTGAATTTTTGGAAACTTCCGGCGCAGAGATGTTCCTGGAAATCTGTCGCTTCTGGGCCAGCAAGGCGAGCTACAATGAGATGACTGACCGATACGAAATAGATAAAGTCATGGGGCCGGATGAGTATCATGAAAAGTATCCTGGCTCAGAAACCGGCGGGCTGAAAGATAACAGCTACACCAATATTATGGTTGTCTGGGCATTTAACAAGGCTTTCCAGATTCTTGGTGAGCTGGATGAGAGTATCAGAAAAAAACTTGCCGAAAAGATCGAACTTGCAGAAGAAGAGTTGGAGCGCTGGAAAGATATCGGCGAGAAAATACATCTTCCCTGTTCCGATAACGGCATCCTGGGGCAATATGATGGTTATTTTGACTTGAAAGAGCTGGATTGGGACGATTACCGGAACAAATATGAAAATATCGGCAGAATGGATCGAATTCTGAAGGCAGAGGGGAAGTCCCCTGATGAATACAAGCTGGCCAAGCAGGCAGATGTCTTAATGACATTTTATAATCTGGCCTCAGATGAAGTGAAAGAGATTGTGAATGCAGCCGGTTATCACCTTAAAGATGATTTGTTGCGGGCAAATTTTGACTATTATTTGCAAAGGACTTCCCACGGCTCTACCCTGAGCAGGCTGGTGCATTCATATTTAGCTAATTTAATCGGAGAGAGGAAGCTCAGCTGGCGGCTGTATGTAGAAGCCTTAAAAAGTGATTATGATGACATTCAAGGCAAGACCACGGCAGAAGGTCCCCATATTGGGGTCATGGCCGGGACAGCGGTTTTGGCCTTGAAGGCCTATGCCGGATTAAATCTAGACGGTGAACAGGTAAGAATTGCTCCCTCTTTGCCGGCAACCTGGCGCCAGCTAACCTTCAATATTAGATTCAGAGGAAATAGGTATTACTTCATAGTAACTTCGCAGAAGGTGAAAGTAAAAGTTGATACCCCTCACCAGAAAGCGATAGACCTGTTTGTAGGCAATCGGAAAATAACCATTACCCCTCAGAAATGGGAAGATATAGAATTGGAGAAGAGCCAAAATGTTAAGTGATGTTTTATTAATCACCGAAAAGCATGAAAAAGCGGCTGAACAGATAGTTAGCAGACTTAGTGGAATCAAGTCAGATAAAATAGTGATCGCCATCGGAGGTGAATCGGGTTCAGGAAAATCCGAGATAGCGCACCTGATAAGTAAAAGGCTAAAAGATAAAGGGGGGTTGGCTAAAATTCTCCATATCGACAATTATTATAAGATTGCCCCTCAGGAAAGAACGGCCTGGAGAAAGAAACATGGGGCAGAAAGCATTGGGTTGACAGAATACAATTGGGACCTCATCAACCACAACATAGCTGAGTTTAAGGAAAGCAAGGAAGCAATTTTGCCCTGCATAGATTTACTGACCGATCAGGAAGACAGATTAATCACAAATTTTGAGGGGATAAAATATCTCATCGTGGAGGGCTTGTATCCTCTTAAGGTTGATGCGGATATAAAGATATTCATCGATTTAACCTATCAGGAGACGAAAAAGGCTCAAATCCTCAGAGGGAAAGAGCCGCAAAATGAATTTAGGTTACAGGTATTACAAAGAGAACACGAAGTGGTACAATCCCTTAGACCGCTAACAGATCTCTTAATAACTAAAGATTTTGAGGTAGTTGAAGCTAAAAAATAAAAGGATAACTGTTTGTCAATTAAAAAGGTGTCTGTCCCCTTTA
>CAZGXS010000031.1:0-6620 GCA_964529935.1 uncultured bacterium
ATCTCTTCCTCTAATTCTCGCTCCATACACGACCGGGGACTTTCTTTCCCCTCCAGCCTTCCGGCGGGGATTTCGTAAATTACCTCTTCTACCGGTTTGCGAAATTGTTTTATCAGGATTATCCGCCCTCCGGGAAGAAGGGGAACAGCGGCCACCGCCCCGGCATGCTCGACGATTTCCCGGCTCGTCTTTTTACCATGAGGAAGAACAACCTCATCCACCCGCAGGTTAATAATCCTCCCTTCATAAATCCGCTTTGATTTAATGGTTTTTTCTTGCATAGATTATTATTATAGCATAAATTGACTCACCTGACAAAGAAATACAGGCATTGAGGCCAGCTAAAAAAAGTAGCTAAAAAAAGCTTGAAAATAGTTTCAAAATGCTCTATACTTCCTTTTGAGATGAATATCAAGGGAACAACTAAGGTAGTCGGTGTCTTCGGCTATCCCGTTAAGCACAGTGCCTCGCCGGCGATGCATAATGCCGCCTTCCAGGCTCTGGGGCTTGACTATCTTTATCTCCCCTTTAAGGTCAGGCCAGAGAGGTTGGGAGAGGCTGCTCAGGCGCTCGTTTCTTTGAACATAGTGGGCGTAAATATTACTATCCCTCATAAAGAAACTGTCCGTCCTTATCTCCAGGAAATTTCCCGGGAGGCGGAACTCATCGGAGCAGTGAATACCATTGTGGTCAGAGACGAGAGGTTGATTGGCTATAATACCGATGGTCAGGGATTCATTGCCTCCCTTAGGGAAGATGGAGGGGAGACAGTTAAGGGAAAGACCCTGCTTGTCCTGGGGGCAGGGGGGGCGGCCAGGGCCGTAGTCACCCAGGCAGCCCTGGAGGGAGCCAGGGAAATCTTAGTCACTGATAAGCTTGAAGAGAAAGCTGAAAAAGTAGTTCATGACCTGAAGAAAAATATCCCTTTCGGCCAGACTCAAGCTATTCCGAGGCAGGAAATTAAATCCCAGCTTAGAAAAGCCGATTTTCTCATCAATGCCACTCCGGTAGGAATGCATCCCCAGGACCCACTTATCATTGACCCCAATTGGCTTCATCCTTCTCTTCTTGTTTTTGATTTAGTCTATAACCTCGGAGAGACTAAATTAATAAAAGCAGCTCGGGGGAAAAAATGTCGGGTAGTGGGGGGGTTGGGAATGTTGGTTCATCAAGGAGCGCTCTCTTTCCAACTGTGGACGGGAAAAGAGGCCCCGATTGGGGTCATGCGCCAAATATTGGAGGAAAGATTCCTATGATTTTCTTCTTTTCGGGAGCAGTCAGCGGAGGAATAATAGCCCTTGCCTCCTTCCTCTTCGGCTCAATAGTGGGCAGCTTCCTCAATGTCTGCATCTATCGTCTACCCCAGGATAAGTCTATCGTCTTTCCACCCTCTCACTGCCCTCGTTGCCAGAAAGCTCTTCTATGGTATGATAATATTCCCTTTCTGAGCTATATCGTGCTCTTGGGGAAATGCCGCCATTGTCATCAGGGAATCTCTTTTCGCTATTTTGTAGTCGAATTTCTAACGGCCACCCTCTTCCTTTCCCTATTTCTGAAGTTCGGACTTAGCTGGGAGATGCTCATTTACTTAATTTTCATTTCCGGTTTAATAGTGGCCACCTTCACTGATTTTGACCATTTAATAATACCGGATGAAGTTAGCTTGCCGGGCATCATTCTAGGACTTATTCTGAGCACCATTTATCCCTCTATGCAAAGAACTATCTCCCAGTGGAGTAATATCTGCACCAGCCCCGCAGAAGGATTCCTTTCTTCCCTCACGGGAGCTCTATCGGGAGGACTTTTCCTTTATGCTATCGGCGTCCTGGGAGAGAAGGTCTTCAAAAAAGAAGCTATGGGGGGAGGAGATGTGAAGCTGTTAGCGATGATTGGCGCTTTCCTGGGCTGGCAGTTAGTGGCTCTAACCATATTTCTCTCAGCTCTCTCCGGCTCTATTGTGGGGCTAATTATAAAGCTTAAAAAGGGAGAAAGTTATCTCCCCTACGGTCCTTACCTAGCTCTGGGAGCAGTAATCAGCCTTTTCTGGGGAGAAAGGTTAATTAATTGGTATCTTTATTTATCGGGCATCACAAACTAAAGGCATAATGAATATTATACCAGGAGGTTAATCATGTTACGTTACTTAACGAGTGGAGAATCACACGGTCTCTGTCTTACGGCTATATTAGAAGGCCTCCCGGCGGGTTTGAGGATAAATAAAGAGTTCGTTGATGAAGAACTCCGCCGCCGACAATGCGGCTACGGGCGAGGGGAACGGATGAAGATTGAGGCTGATGAGGTAGAAATTCTTTCCGGACTGAGAGGAGGAGAAACCCTGGGAAGTCCGCTTAGTCTCCTTATCAGGAATAAAGATTGGGAAAACTGGCAGGCGATTATGGACCCCTTCTCTCCTCCCCAGAACTCTGAGAAGGAAGATATGTCCGCCTCCGGTATGACCGGTAAACTCACTCAACCTCGACCGGGCCATGCTGACTTAGCCGGCGCGATTAAATATAATCATCGAGATCTACGGAACATCCTGGAGCGCTCCAGTGCCCGCGAGACGGCCTCCCGGGTAGCGGTAGGAGCAATAGTCAAGACTCTGTTAAAAGAATTTGAGATTGAGGTTATAGGTCAGGTGGTGGAGATAGGAAAGATCAAGGCTCATACTGCCGACTTGACCGTAGAGAAAATTCGTAGACAGGGGGATAAATCCAGGCTAAGTTGTCCGGATCGCACGGCGGAGAAATTAATGATTGAGGAGATAGGGAAAGCGGAGAAAGCTGGCGATAGCCTGGGAGGAATATTTGAAGTAATGGCCACCAACCTTCCCGTTGGCCTGGGAAGCCATGTTCACTGGGACAAAAAGCTTGACGGGAGATTAGCTCAAGCTCTGATGAGCATTCAAGCCATAAAGGGAGTGGAAATAGGGTTAGGATTTGAAGCTGCCCGACGGCCGGGCTCAAAAGTACACGATGAAATATTTTATCAGGAAGGACGGGCAAGAGAGGAGAGGCAGGGATTCTACCGGAAGACAAATAACGCCGGCGGAATTGAAGGGGGAATGACTAATGGAGAACTGCTAATAGTCAGAGCTGCTATGAAGCCCATTCCCACTCTTAAAGTTCCTCTTCGGTCAGTTGACCTCGTTACTAAAGAGCCGGGTGAAGCGGCCGTGGAGAGAGCCGATATCTGTGCCGTCCCTGCAGCCGCCGTTGTGGGAGAAGCTGTCGTTGCCTTTGAGATAGCCCGGACCATGCAAGAAAAATTTGGGGGAGATAGCCTGGGAGAGATGAAGAGAAATTACCAGGCTTATATGGATTATGTAAAAACCAGATGACAGAGCACCAGATAGGCTGCACGCCTCACGCTTGAAAGCTTGCAGCGTGCTTAGTGTCGCTTTGAATAGTTACAAAGGGAAATTAACTTGAAGAATATTGTTTTGCTGGGTTTCATGGGGACGGGGAAGACAGCTATCGGGAAAAGGGTGGCTGAGAAGCTGGAGATGGAATACCTCGATGTTGACAACCTCATTGAAAAGGAAGCGGGAATGTCCATCAGCGAGCTCTTTTCCCGCTTCGGAGAAAAGCATTTTCGGGACCTGGAAAGCAAGCTCGCCAGGAAAGTCTCCGCCTATAAAAATAAGGTTATAGCCACCGGGGGAGGAATAGTCCTTAGAGAAGAGAACCTGAATAATTTGCGCCAAGGCGGCATTCTCATTTGCCTCACTGCTCGCCCCGAAGTAATCTTAGAAAGAACGAAAAAAGAGCATCATCGCCCTCTCTTAGAGGTAGATTATCCTTTGGCTACCATTAAGGAACTTCTCACCTACCGGGCTCCTTTCTATGCCCGGGCCGACTACAGCCTGGATACTTCTGATTTAACCATTATTCAGGGGGTGGAAGAGGTGCTCAAGATATCCCTCACTTTGTTCGGGAAAGGGTTCAAGGGTTCAAGGGTTCAAGGGTTCAAGTAAAATTATTAATCTGTGTAATCGGATTTTAATCTGTGTAATCAGGGGTTGTTATATTTTCCAACAACCCCTAAGGAGACAAAATAACATGTCTCAGGTTAATCAGGAATTGGCGAAGATATATTTTGAGATGAACGGTTTCTTAGTTAAGAGAGATGAGCAATTTTTGATACTCAATCTTAAACCGCAACCGCCAGATCCCCCTCCGGATTTCCTCCTGGGGTCAATGGACCTGCCGGCTATAGAGAGAGCTACAGTAGAGATAAAGGGATGGCACACGGATAAATTCTTCCCCTCCCGAATCCGTCATTCCCCGGAAATATTCGATTTTGTCCAGCCGGAGGCTTTAAAGATAACCCGGAATTTTTTCGGAGGGAACAAATTCAAGAAGATATTGATTGTCTCCCATCTCCCGGCTAAGGGGGAAATGAGGAAGAAAAGTATAACGCTCCTTCAAGGAAAGGGGATTGACCATACCATTGAATTCGATTCTATATTAAAAGACCTTATCCGCAAGGTAAGGCCAAATCGGAACTATGTCAACTCCGACCTCCTTCAGCTTTTGAGACTCTTGAAATGTTATCGCCTCCTCCAGGAACCCCAATTGGAATTGTTTAAGTAATTTTAATTAATACGCCCAGCAGGACTCGAACCTGCAACCTTCGGATTAGAAATCCGATGCTCTATCCACTTGAGCTATGGGCGCCTTAATCATCACCCCACCTTTCTAAATCGGGAAGGCTTTGTACTTTTTGTGGTGATTAGACTTTGCAGGAAGTTCTTTCCTTCTGCATTATCCTAAAAATTTTCTTAAGCTTGCCGCTCTTAGAACATGATCTCTTAAATCTTCGGTTCCATTTTCCTTTAATGACTTGGCAATATAATCCGTTATTTCTTCATGCTCCATATCAGTTTCAAAGTCTAAGAAATCTCTAACTACCGCTTCAAGGCCTTTGGGTAAAAAACCCGTACCTGGATTGAAAAACTTAAGGGAATCCCTTAAATCATCTTCAAAATTTACATAAACTTCCCTGATAAATCGCAGGTCATCCTCATTCAACACATTCAAACCAAGGATTTCCGGCGGTAAACCCAGCGAATAAAGAGTGGCTGTAAATGTTATTGCCCTCGGCAACGTAACCCCCCCTATGTTACGCGAATAACCGAATAGGCCTATATGCAACTTCCTTTTTCTCCTACTTGGAACATACCTGGCAATCTTATTGATTACCGGTGCTAATTTTATGACTTGTTTTTGATATTCCTGAGCATACTTCCTGATTATTTCCAAACACCTTTCTTCATCTATTTCTTGGGGCGAACCTGTTTTTCTTTCCTGCAGTTTTATTATAGCTTCCCTAACTTTATCGGGAGAATTGTCATATTTAAATGCAGATTGAACAGTAAATGTATGGCTACTGGGATATTCCTCCATAACTTTTTCTACTGTCGATGGTTTGAGATTGCCTCTGAAAGGAGCTGAGCCCACACCCACAATAGGATAAATTTTAACACCTATATCTTCTGACAATTTTTGTAATCTCTGAAGAGCAATCTTGTTTAAAAGAACAGCGCTTACTAACCCATAATTCATTGCCGGGTCTGACCTTGCCAAGAAAACTCTTTGATATTCTACGTTCTTGTCCTGTAAATATTCTCTCGTTATGTTGTGTGCATCAAGCATGTGTTCCATATCTTCAAAAAGAGGTATAATATTGATTCTTTCGGGTTTAAATTCGCCAATCCATTCAGCGATTGTTATATCTCCTTGCCTAAATGGTCTATTCTGTTTTCCCACAACAAAATCACAATAATACCTGTAAATTCTATCAATACATTCAGATGATGCTGCCATTGGCAGGATAACTTCGAATATGGGTGGCATATCATCTTGATAGAACAATTTAGCGGCATCGAACGACCTGGGGATGCTCTCCAGGGTTTCCAATAAAATTTTTGCCTCGCCCCTTTCTACGGTTGGATTCGGCACCCTTAGAGTTACAAACATATCTTTACCTAATCTTTTCTTCCTGAAAAAGGAGGCATATTTTGTCAATAGTTTTTTAACTACAAAATTATCAACTTCCTTACCTTCACAATCCCACATCTGCTCATCACAACCCAAATGAGAGAATGCATAGTATGTCTCCCGTATTTCGTCTTCACCACCGAATTCGGGGTCCTCTACAAAAAACGGGGGATTTACATTATCCGGGTGTTGTGTGCTCATGCATTTTGGTATTTTCATAATACACCTCTTATTTTATTTTTCAGTTATTTTTGGTAACATCTTATAATTTATATCCCAAGTGGCACAAGTCTCTAGCAGATGTCCCTCGTGCAGTGTAGGAGCTTGTCTCCATCATCCACGCCCATAAAGGGCTACACTGCCTGTCCTCCTCGCTTTGACTTGCTTTCCTGCAAATCAGGTGGAGGACAAAACGATACAAAATTAATTTCACAGTAGTAGTATACCACAAAGCATAGAAATGATCGGGGCGAGAGGATTCGAACCTCCGACCTCCTGCTCCCAAAGCAGGCGCGCTAACCAAACTGCGCTACGCCCCGTTCTCATTCTCTATTTCTTTCCCATTCCCCCACCATCTCCTTTATCATCACCTGCACCTTTTTAAGAGCCTGGAAACGG
>CAZGXS010000032.1:0-6517 GCA_964529935.1 uncultured bacterium
CGGCAATATCTTTGATTACCGCCGCCTCAGCGGCATTATCCCGGGGAAGGATTATTCCTTTTCTGGTTCCCTTTCTCAGGCTGAGAGCAATGGGAAGAGTTCCCCTTATGGGACGAACCCGGCCATCCAGAGCCAGTTCCCCTAAAATAAGATAATCCTCAAGACTCTCCCGAGAAAGTTGCCCGGTAGCGGCCAGCAATCCCAGAGCAATAGGCAAGTCAAAGGCAGGCCCTTCCTTCTTCAGATTGGCAGGAGCAAGGTTAACGGTAATTCTCTTGGGGGGATACTCAAAATGGCTATTTTTTATAGCTGACTTTATCCTGTCCTTGCTCTCTTTTACCGCTGCATCGGGCAGCCCCACCACGATTACGGCCGGAAGGCCGGAGGCTATATCCACTTCTATCTCAATGGAGCAGGCCTCCAGTCCCAGGAGGGAAGCCGAATAAGCTCGGGATAACATTTACCCCTCTCTTCTCTTAATAGCATTTATATAATATCTGGCCCCCAAAGCCTTGAACTTCTTCTTGCACCTTTCCATGACTTCTTCCATTTCTTCTTCGTTTAATCCATACTTCCTGAGAAGAGGTTCCACCACCGCCTCCTTAAACTTAAGCCCGAGCATCAAAGGAGGGCAACCTTTGAGGTCATGAAAAGAGAGAGCAGCTAATTTACCCAATTGACAGATTCCCTTTTCTTCATCAAAAACCATTTCCAGGGCCTCTATTTCTTTGATTAAAACAGAGATGCCTACTTCCTTCGTCCTTACCTGCCGGTTATCGGGTATGGTCAAATCTTCTTTTTCTTCAAGTACTTGCGCGATCTCCCTATCTGACCCCATTTTATCTTCATCCTTGACATCACCGGTTATCTCATCTATGTAGCAAGCAATCCGACTTCTGGTTCTTTCCCCTATATCTAAAAATCGGACTCCGATCTCATAGCTACCGTTAGCCTCTGCTTCATAAGCAGAAACTATTTCAGCTTTTGTCTTAAGAGATTTTATATACAAAGGCAGTTGTATCGCTAACCATAAAATAGTCCGAAGAGGGATCTGCCTATTAGTTTCAAATTTTATTCCCCCTTCGCTTATATCCCTGGCCACTCCTGCCTTAAAGGTCTCTTCAGAGTCAATCCGATAATGGATATGGACTCGGCTCTCCAAACGTATCCATCTCCTTTGTTTCTGCGAACGGGCTTCTTTGCTATCCTTACTCATTAGGTATAACCCTCGCTCTTTAAAAGGCATCTTCGATTATTTCGATATTAACCACTTTGCCTTCGAAATCCATAAGGATGGAGATAATATCAAAACGGCAATCTCCCTCCCATCTGCTCTTCTTCAAGTAGGTCAAAGCGATTTTCCTCATTCGCTCTTGCTTGTCTTTCGTCACCGATTCCTGAGGACAACCGTACTCATTAGTTCTCCGGGTCTTAACTTCAACGAAGACGAGAGTTCCTTTATCCCGAGCAACAATATCTATCTCTCCCAGGGGAGACCGGTAATTTCTTTCCCTTATCCGGTAACCTTTCTTTCTCAAGAATCGGCAAGCTAATTTTTCGCCCTCTTCGCCCAATTCCTTTGAGTTCATTTCAAGCGCTCTTTCACCGGACGGAAGGAGCGGCGATGTAGAGGAGAGACTCCGCATTCATCTAAAGCTCTCAGATGACCTTTGGTCCCATATCCCTTGTGCTGAGCAAATCCATATTGAGGGAAGCGTCTATCCTGCTCTATCATCAGACGATCCCTGGTCACCTTGGCCACAATAGAAGCCGCGGCTATGGAGATGCTCAAAGAGTCTCCCTTTACGATGGCCAGCTGAGAAATATTCAAACCCGGTATGGTCATTCCATCCACTAAGAGATAATCAGGAGAGGCTCTTAGCTCAGCCACAGCCTGGCGCATGGCTAAATAAGCAGCCTGGAGAATATTGATGCGGTCAATGGTAACTTCACTGACTACTCCCACTCCTATCGCCCTGGCTTCCTTCCCGATGCGGGAAAAAACCTCTTCCCTCTTTTGAGGGCTCAGTTTTTTGGAATCATTCAAGTCGGGGAGGAAAATATCTTGAGGCAAAATGACTGCGGCTGCTATTACGGGACCGGCTAAAGGTCCTCGACCGGCTTCATCTACCCCGGCGATCAGAGACCAACCTTTCCCCCAAAGCTCCCTTTCGTAACGGGACATGCGGGAGAATCTAAGCTTTTCTTTCTCCCTGTTCTTCATTCCTCCCCCTAAGATTTTCAGCAAGGCGGGCGGCTTTCCCCGATCTTTCTCTCAGGTAATAGAGTTTACTCCGGCGGGTCTTTCCTCGCCTACTTATCACTATTTTTCCCAGAGAGGGCGAATGCAGGGGAAAAGTTCTCTCCACTCCTTCCCCGTAAGAGGTGCGTCTCAGGGTAAAGGTTTCACCCACTCCCTCACCCCTTCTGCGAATGACCACCCCTTCAAAGAGCTGGTTTCTTTTCTTTTCCCCCTCCACCACCACCGTTTCTACTTTAATCGTATCTCCAGCCTGAAAATGAGGCACTTTTTCCTTCAAGTACTCTTTTTCCACATAACGTTTAATATCCATGTCATCCTCTACTTGGTTAGTTGTTAGGTAACGACCTCAATATTTGCCTATTTTGTAGTGGCAGAGTTCACTCTGCCTTTTATTCTGTCGAGCCCCATTAGATAATGAATATCTAACGGGACAGGCAAGCTCGACCACTACAATCATTTATGACGCTCCATGTAGTTATTGGCCAATAACTAATCTTCTCGCTTCTCATTAAGTCTCCCAAGGAATTCTCTATCCTCCTCACTAAGGGCGGCTTTCTCAATCAGATCCGGTCTTTTTAAGAAAGTTCGCCGCAGGGCCTCTTGCCGGCGCCATTTCTCAATTTCTCCGTGGTTACCGGAAAGAAGAACTTCCGGCACTTTCATCTCCCGATAAACTGCCGGCCGGGTATAATGAGGATAATCAAGAAGTGCTTCTGAAAAAGAATCTTCCCGCGCCGACTCTTTCGCTCCTAAAGCTCCCGGCAGAAGGCGAACGAGAGCATCCACAACCACCATAGCCGCCAATTCTCCTCCGGTGAGAACATAATCACCCAGGGAAAGTTCCTCGGCAGCTAACTTTACTCCCACCCGTTCATCTATCCCTTCATAGTGACCACAAATGAAGATAAGATGTTTTTCTCCGGCTAATTCTTGAGCTTTTTCCTGGGCGAAAGTTTCCCCTTGAGGAGACATAAGGATAGCCCTTGCTTCCCGGCCTCTCGACTGAGAATCTTTCCGGCCAGTTATATATTCCACGGCTTCAAAGAGCGGTTCCGGTTTCATAACCATACCGGGTCCACCACCGTAAGGGCGGTCATCCGCTTGGCGATGTCGATTCCGGGTAAATTTCCGCAGGTCATGAACTTCTATCCGAACTATCCCCTTGCTCTGAGCTCTTCCAATTATAGACTCCTGGAAGGGACCCTCGAACATCTTCGGGAATAGGGTTAAGATATCAATCTTCACAAAACATCCCTCTACTATCGTTCGGGATAGGGTTCAAGGATTCACGGTTCAGAGGTTCACGATTACTCGCCTTATCTTCATTGTTTTCTAACCGTGAACTATGAACCGCGGAACTTTGAACCTAAGCAGTTACCTGTGGTTTAAACTTTTCCCAGACTCCGCTCTTCTTGAGAATCTGCTTAGCTGTCTGAGAAGGTTGCGCTCCTTGCCTCAGCCAGCGGAGGGCTTTCTCCTCGTTAACGGAGGTCTGGGCGAGATTCTCCCGAGGATTATATTGACCGATAGTTTCGATAAATCGGCCATCCCGGGGCATACGGGAATCGGCTACCACCAACCGATAAAAAGGTCTCTTCTTGGCCCCAATTCTTTTTAGTCTAATGACTACAGCCACTGCTTCACCTCCTTAAGTTAATTCTGAGCATTCGTAGTTGCAAACTGAAGATTTATGCCAGAAATTGCCTTTTTCCCTCACCCTTCATCTTTCCCATATTTTTCATCATCCTCTTCATCTGAGTAAATTGTTTCAAGAGGCGGTTTACCTCCATAAGCGTGGTTCCGCTTCCCCGAGCAATTCTTTGGCGCCTACTGCCATCGATAAGGCGGGGATTTTTTCTTTCCTCTCTTGTCATTGACCTGATTATCGCCTCGGTTCGCCCTAATTGACGGTCATCAAGAGAGGGCATTTGCTGGAGTCCAGAAAGTCCGGGAGCTAGCTCCAATATATCCTGAAGAGAACCTAATTTCTTCACTTTCTCCAACTGAAGAAGGAAATCCTCAAAGGTGAAAGTATCTTTCAGAAGCTTCTTTTCCCATCCCCGGGCCTCTTCTTCACTCGCTAATTTCTCCGCCTTTTCCACCAGGGTCAAAACATCGCCCATTCCCAAAATGCGAGAGGCTATCCTCTCCGGATGGAAAGGTTCAAAGGCATCTAGCTTCTCCCCTACACCTATAAACTTTATAGGCTTATTAGTTACCGCCTTTATGGAGAGAGCGGCTCCTCCCCGGGCATCACCGTCAAGTTTAGTTAAAATCACTCCCTCAAGGCCCAGGATCTCCTCAAAAGTCCGGGCCATGTTAACCGCATCCTGTCCGGTCATCGCATCGGCCACTAAGAGGATTTCTTGCGGTTGCAAGGCCTTCTTCAGTTGCTTTAACTCCTTCATAAGCTTCTCATCGGTATGAAGACGACCAGAGGTATCCACTAAGAGCACATCCCATCCCTTTGAGGCCGCCAGGGCCTTCGCTCCCCGGCAAATATCCAAGGGGTCCCGACCATCAGCAAAAACAGGAATACTCAATTCCTTGCCCAAGGTTTCTAATTGCTCTCTGGCCGCCGGACGCCGAACATCAGTAGCCACTAAGAGAGGACGGCATCCTTCCCCTTTAAGATAGCCGCCCAATTTGGCGCAGGTGGTTGTCTTCCCTCCCCCTTGAAGACCGACTAAGATAATTATAGTTGGGGGTGGGGAAGCCATATTTATCCGACTATTCTCCGGGCCCATCACCCTGGTCAACTCTTCGTGAATTACCTTGACTACCTGTTGCCCCGGGGCAAGGGTTTGCAGGACTCTTTCTCCTACCGCTTTCTCTCTCACCTCCCCAATAAACTGCTTGACCACCTTATAATTGACATCAGCCTCCAGCAAGGCTAAGCGAATTTCCCTTAAGGATTCCTCTATATTTTTGGGGGTAAGTTTTCCCCTTCCCCTTAATTTCTTAAAGATTGTCCCAAACCTTACGGATATATTTTCAAACACCGCTACCACCCCATTGGCTACTTGTAGTCTAACTCATGCTCTATATTACCCCAGCTCAGGGGAAAAAGTCAAGAAAACTTCGTAACTTTCCCCCTCACCCTTCCCTCTCCCCTCAGGGGAAGAGATTAAGGTGAGGGATGGTTTATACTTGCAAGAAAATCAGGATGATAATCCCCATTCAGCTTCTATATTGAGCAAGATATCGACTACCTGCGGGTCATATTTTGTTCCCCTTCCGCTCAGAAGCTCCTCCTGTACCTCTTCCCGGGACCGGGCCGGACGATAGGGACGCGTGGAGGACATCGCCTCTACCACATCACAGGCCGCAAGGATACGCACCTCCCGGGAAAGTTCGCTGCCTTTAAGCCCGTCCGGGTAGCCGGAGCCGTCCAGTCGTTCCTGGTGATGCAGGGCCATCTCCGCCACCGGCCAGGGGAACTGGGCTTCTTTAAGGATCTCGTAACTAGAACGGGAATGGCTGCGGATGATGGCCCACTCGGGCTCACTTAGTTTCCCAGGGTTAGTGAGAATCGCTGCCGGTATGGAAATCTTGCCCACATCGTGAAGCAGGCCGGCAATATAAAGGCCCCGGAGCTCTTCCTCACCCAGCCCCATCTTCTCCCCCACCTGCCGGCACATCTCCGCCACCCGCCGTTGATGTCCGGCGGTGTAGGGGTCCTGGGTCTCTATGGCCCGGGAAACCGTTTCCGCTAGCTGGATAAAGGAGAGCCTAAGTAACTCCTCCATTCGCTTGCGCTCGGTGATGTCGGTCCCTAAACCAAAAAAGAAGTCAAACTCGCCGCTTTCCTTGAAGACGGATTTGCCATGCCATTCGATCAGCAGTTCCCGGCCATCGCGCGTCAGTATGCGGTTTTCATTGAGAGTCGGCTTATCTAACTTTGTCAGCTTTTCGAATAACCGCGAGAGCATCGGGCGGTCACCTTCCGACACAAAAGTCGTCAGGTAATCTCTCCCTACCACCTCATCCAGGGTATATCCCAGAGCAACGAGCATGGCATCATTCATCATTATGGTTTTGTTATCCGCACCGATGGCAACAAAAAAGGCCGGAGAGGTTTGAATAACGGTGTTACTGAATTCCATTTCCTGGCGCGATTTTTCCTCAGATACCCGCAGCGCCTCTTCTTTTTCGGCCTGGTTCTTGCTGATGATCCCGATAATATACGCAAGTAGCACAAAAATACCCACTCTTGCAAATATAAATATGTCCAGGGGAAGAGGAGAGAGGTGC
>CAZGXS010000033.1:0-6463 GCA_964529935.1 uncultured bacterium
TTGCAGAAAGAACCTGGTGCCCCGGAAGGGAAAGGTGACCATGGAAAATTGTTCCGATAGGCATTGTTCCTATTGTGGCCGGGAGATGCTCAGCATTTTAAGTGCCCCGGGGAAATGTGTAGAGTGCGGCGCTTCCCTGTGTATTGATTGCTGGACAATCCAGCACCGAAGGCTCTGCCGAAACCATCAGAAAGAAATTCTCCCACCTAAGAAAGCTGCTCTCGTTAAAACTCGCTGCGGAAAATGTGGCCGGCAAATTCGGGATGATTCCAGTATCGGCGGACGGTGTGAAGATGAATCTTGCCAGGCTGTTCTTTGTAGCAGGTGCTGGGAGGTGGAAACCGAACATTTTTGTAAAATTCATCTTCCCACATTAGAAGATAAGATGGCAAAGGCGAAAGAGCTTCTCAAGAGAAAGGAAATAAAATGCCTGGTGCACCGGCAGACAGCCAAGGCTCGGGAGATAAACTTCATGGGCAGATTTGACCTCAAGCTTTCCCAGTCCCCATCTTTAACCGACCCTGTCTCTCAGAAGAAATATTCTCTCAAAGTGCGCCCTGGCAGTCATGCTACTTTTGATGATAGGGATAAGCTCAGAAAGCTCTCGGGAGGGAAATTATCCTTAAAGGAAATTGAGGACATAATTCCCTTGAATATAAGGTCCCGCTATGAGATAGCTCCGCTCAAATTACCCGTTTTCAAAAAAGTTAAAGGCACGATCTTAATTGAAGCTTTCTCATTCTGCCACCTAAAAGAATACCTCAAAGATGGATTTGATACCAACCCAGCTTCCCTTTCCGACCTCGTTTCTATCATAAGCGATTATACTAAAAGTGCCTGCCAGGAAAAATGCTGCTGGATATCCGGGATTGCTTCTCCTACCGGATGGGAGGAAGATGCCTTAGCTTATATAGATTCTGAGGATGCCGGAGGCACTTTTGCCAATCAGCGTCTCTCTATCTGCCTGCTGGACGGGGAAACAGGAAAGCTGAGGTATAACAGGTTAGATGAAAGGATGCTACCTTTCATAGACTTCTTTACACTGGAGCTAAATAGCGAGAAAGTTGAGAAATGTATTGATTATGTGAAAGACAAATTAGTCCTGGCTGATAATGTCTCTCTGACTGAGGCGACTCAGGAACCAGGTATCAGCCAGGAAATAGCCAGGGAAGCCTTTGAGAAACTTGGACGGGAAGGCAATTTCATCGTGGATAATATTAAAGGGATGGGATTAGTAATTTCCCCCGTGCACTTAGGATAAGAGAAAAGTTCCCTCTCCCCTGGCGGGAGAGGGATAGGGTGAGGGGGAAGCGAAAGGAGGAAGGAATTATGGCTGTTACCGATACCTTAAGGAATTTGTTTAAGAGAAAGAAGTCAATTGACAAGGTAAGTATGGATGAACTGCGTCGGGAGAAGATTAGATTGAGTCAGGAAGAATCGCGGACGACCAGCCAGGTGGAAAAGTTAGAAAGACAGAAGCAGGAACTATTCATTAAGGGCAAAGATGAGCCCTCCCAGCGCCAGCAGATGATCGTTGCCCGCAAGATAAAAGAGTTGGATGTGCAGGCAAAGAATTCTGACAAGATGCTCAGGATGATTTCCAGTCAGATTAGAGCCTTGAACGGTTTCGTCCAGTTGAAGGAGAACCAGCAGCTCCTGAAAGAAAGAGGACTTTCCAGTGTAATCGGCAAGATTGACCTGCCAAGACTACAACGCCTGGTGGAAGATGCTTCCGTAGAGGGTCAGTTGCAGATGGACAAATTAGCGGATATGGTTACCACTCTTGAAGAATCGGAGCGGTTGGTCGGTGTAGGCGCTGAGGATGCTGATACCTTATCTATCGTCTCCGCTATGCAGGAAACTAAGGCGGCGGAAGAAGAAAATCCAGAAGCCGCTCTGGAACAGGGCATAAAGAAGGTAGATCAAATACTGGAGAAAAAAGAAGAGGAGATTGTTTGATGGAAAGTACCGCTTTAGAATCAGACAACTCTCAAAGGAGGTGTGAATCATGCCAGCAGGAGAAAGATTGAAGGCGTTTTTTCAAAGGAAAAGGTCTATTGTCAAGGTTAGCTTGGATGAGCTTAACAAAGAGAAGACGCAGTTAGAGCAAGAGGAAGGAAGGTTAGCCAGTAAGGTGCAGCAACTGGAGAGCCAGAAGGAAGCCCTGTTTGCTCAAGGGAAGGATGAGCCCTCCCAGCGTCAGCAGATGATTGTCGCCCGCAAGATAAAGGAGCTGGATGTCCAGGCGAAGAATTACGATAAGAGTATGCGTCTCTTCTCCAGACAGATAAGAATTCTAAATGGGTTCATCCAGGTCAAGGAGAACCAGCAGCTCCTTAAAGACCGGGGAATATCCAGCCTCATCAACAAGATGGACCTCTCCCGGCTGCAGCAATATGTGGAGAAAGCCAGTGTAGAGGGTCAGTTCCAGATGGATAGCTTTGCCAGCATACTGGGGGCATTAGAAGAGCCAGCCATGGCCACCTCAGTCACTGAGGAAGAGGCGGACATCGGCGCTATAGTAGCGGCCATGCAAGGAGCTAAGGACGCCGAAGAACAATCCCCGGAGACAGCTACTGATGAGGGAATGAAGAAAGTGGATGAAATACTTACCAAGGAAAAGGGAGAAGGCGAGAGCGCTATCTAAATTACTTAGGAGCCAGAAACCAGAATTCAGGAGTCAGAATGAAAGAAATCAATAAGATAGGCTGCACGCTACACGCTGCAGGTTGCAACGCTGCAGGCTTTCAAGTGTGAGGCGTGAAGCATATAATCTTCGTGTCTTCGTGGTAATAGCCTTGAGTAGTTACTCTTTTATTCTGGATTCTGACTTCTCAAGTAGTTACGAAGTATCTTAAGATGACTGTCCACTGCTGCCTCGTGGCGACTGTCTCCTCTCCCCTTGTGGGAGAGGATTAAGGTGAGGGTGAGGGGGAAGGGGGAGGAAATAATGCCGGTTGACCTCAGCGGAAGCATACATGCTTCTTTAGAGAAGGCTCTGTCCAGGGCAAAACTCTATCAGGAGAAAGGGCAGGCTCAAGAGGCAGCATCTGCCTACAGCAGTGCCGCTAAACTGATGAAGCAGTATGCTCAGTATGCCGGTCGTGAGGAGCGAGTTAGACGACTTAAAAGGGCCAAAGAATATCAGGATTTAGCCGCTAGATTAGCCTCCGGCGATATTACCCTTCAAACATCGGGCCGGTTGCCAGAAGCGAAACTTAGCGAGGGCAAAGTCCCTGCCGAGGAGTATGAATCCGCCATTTCCCAGTTGGTGCACAAATCCAAAGTTCGGTGGTCGGATATCGGAGGGCTGGAAGAAACCAAGAAAGAGATTAAATCTGCCTATGGATTGACATTAGCCCAGAAACCTCAAGGAGTGAAGCTTGAAGGTTGGAGGAATATTATGTTTTATGGTCCTCCCGGGACCGGCAAGACTCTTCTGGCTGCGGCTACTTCCAACGGACTGGAAGCAACATTTTTTAATGTCAAAATCGGCAATCTTCTTTCTAAATATTTCGGAGAGTCAACGAAGCTGATCACAGCTCTCTACGATACTGCCCGCAAAACGGCTCCTTCGGTTATCTTTCTGGATGAATTTGACGCTCTGTCCGGAAAAAGAGGTAACAGTGACAGCGGAGCGGAGAGAAGAATTCTTTCCACTATCTTGGCCGAGCTGGATGGACTGGCCGAGAAGGGAAGCAATAAATATGTCCTCACTATTGCCGCTACTAATGCCCCCTGGCTTATGGATGAAGCCGTGCTCAGCCGATTTGAGAAAAAGATTTATATCCCTCTACCCGATACTAAAGCTAGGAAAAGAATCATGGAGATACATCTCCGGGAAAAAGGGCATGGAGTTAAGGTCAGCTACGAGGAGCTGGCAGAGAAAACTGAAGGATACAGTGGGAGGGAAATGGAGCAACTGGGCAAGGAAGTTATAAATATTATGATATCCAATATGAATCCAGACATTGCCAGGGTGGTAGATAAAGGCAAGCAGGCAACTGAAGGATATAAAATCAAAGTGAGACCATTGACAAAGAGCGATTTCGAAAAAGCCCTGAGCGAAATTAAACTCCAAACTACCCAGGCAGACTTAGAAAGATTCAAGAAATGGAGAACCATTGTCTAATGAAATTATGAAACCACGAGATTAGAATTGAGGCCTTGATGAACCATTACCGAATGAATTTAGACTGGAATCTTATAGAGGAATATTTCGTTATATTTGAGCAAAAAGAAAAGTTTATTGAATTAAAGAGGAGATATTACCATGCTAAATGACGAACAAAAGAAAGAATTATTGGCTTTTGCTAAGTCTTCTAAGTTGAGGCAGGATTTAAGACAAGTATCAAAAAACAGACACAATCCATTTATCGTAAATGGTAACGTGGATCTGGACTGCCTTTTGACATTCTTAAATGAATACAACTATTTTATTAACCATACCCCCAAGCCCTTTCGCAAAATAATTGACAGAGATGTTAGATTATGATGGTTAATATTTTATTAATCCGTCTAATCCGCTAAATCCGCGGTTAAATATTTCTTTGTGATTGAAAAGTGAATCATAACCTAGTGCTTTGTAAAATTAGCTTTGTATCATTTTGTAGTGTAGCCCCTTGTGGGCGTTTAACGGGGACAAGCCCCTACACTACATTAGCTAAACCTAACAGAAATTTATTTTACAACTCACTACAGGAGGTGTTAAAATGCCATTATTTGAAGGAAGAAGACAGGCGAGGGAGATACAGCGGGAGTTGCAGTTCCGTAAAGGCAGGGCGCAGGTAAATAGGTATATCCAGAGGTGTCAGGAGGCCCGAAAAAAATACTGGGAGTCAGGAAAGAAAGCCTTGAGATTAGGCGATAAGCGTCAGTTCCAGTATCTTGCCAAAGCTTATCAACAGGCATTGGAACAGGTTAATCGCTGGGAGCGTTATCTACTGCAATTGGAGACCGTTTCGATTTATAAAGACCAGGCTAAGGCCACCATCGCCTTTATGGGTTCAATGAATGCCATGAGTAAAACGATGATGGCGGGAGCCTCTCCCAAAGATATTAGCAAAATGCAAATCAATTTAGAGAAATCCTTAACCCGGGCGGAAACAGTTGATGAAACTTTATCCCTGGTGATGGATGCCAGCAGTGAGACCATCTTCTCCAGCGATGAATTATCCGAGGATAAGATAGCGGAAATAGGAAAAGCTATGACCGGAGAAGCAGTGCATGAGGAAGGGGAAGCCATTGGCGATAAGGCAGGGGCGAGGATTGATGAAGGACTGAAGAAGATTGAAGAAGAGATGAGGAAGGACCTGAAATGAGATTCTTCTTAGATCAATCCGCCGAGCATCTGAATAAAGGTCTTGATTCCCAGCAAAAAGGAGACAGGAAGAAAGCTCGTTACCATTATCTCAAAGCCTCGGAGTTTCTCTTTCAGGCCGCGAAGAAGTCCGAAGGGGATCTGCGCCGGCAACGCCTCAAACAAGCGGAAATGCTTTTAGAAAAGGCTAAAAGCATAGGAGAAGGGGTCCCTCTACCAGCAAAAGAAGCCGGGGTTACTGCTCCTGCTACAGAAGGAGCCGAATGGATGGTCAAACATCGCCCTACGGTGCGCTTCTGCGATGTAGCCGGTCTTGAGGAAGTCAAAGAGCAGATCAATGTTAAATTGATTTATCCTTTTACCCATCCGGAGAAGGCTAAAAAATATGGGGTAAGAACCGGGGGAGGACTTCTTCTCTATGGCCCACCGGGCACCGGCAAGACAATGATTGCTCAAGCGGTAGCCAATGAGATTAACGCCGCCTTCTTCACCGTTAAACCATCAGAGATTATGAGCAAATGGGTGGGAGAAGCAGAACAAAATATCCAGAAACTCTTTGCGGCGGCCAGGTCCTCTGAGCGCTCCATAATCTTTATTGATGAAGTGGAATCTTTAATCCCAAAGAGAAGGACAAGCGGCTCTACCGTGATGCAGCGAGTCGTTCCCCAGATACTGGCAGAATTAGAAGGATTTGAATCAAAGAAGGGGTCTCTCCTCTTTCTGGGAGCCACGAATGAGCCCTGGTCGCTGGATTCGGCTGTCTTGAGACCGGGAAGATTTGATGAGAAGATATATATTCCCCTGCCTGACCTTAAGGCAAGGCGAAGAATATTAGAATTGAATCTTAAAGATAAACCATTAGCGGATGATATTGACCTTGGTCAAGTTACCGAGATGCTTGAGGGATATAGCGGTGCTGACATCAGGAACATCTGCACCAAGGCTACTAACATCCCCTTCGTGGAATCAATAAAGACGGGGGGAGAAAGAAATATTGGAATGCGTGACCTCCTCAGCGTCGTTCACGAAACCAAACCCTCAGTTTCTTCTAAAGATGTTGAAAGATTCAAGGAATTCAGTTTTTAGGGCTTCGGAAAACGAAGCCCTTGATTACACAGATTGAAAACCCAGATTACACAGATT
>CAZGXS010000034.1:0-6204 GCA_964529935.1 uncultured bacterium
AGGGAGGAAGTGATGGAGAGACATTTTGATGAGGAATTGAATGAACTGAATAAGCAGTTGTTGAGGATGAGCGCCCTTGTTGAAGAGGCTATCAGCCATTCGGTAAAGGCCTTGGTAGAACGTAAGGATGATTTAGCCGTTAAGGTTATTAGCTCCGACGGGGCAATAAATATGTTAGAGATAGAAATAGATGAGCTTTGCTTGAAGCTTTTAGCCCTTCAGCAGCCGACAGCCGTGGACTTGAGATTTATTGCTTCCGTGATGAGGATCAATAATGACCTGGAGAGCATCGCTGACCAGGCGGTAAATATTGCTGAGCGCGCTCAGGAAATAATGAAAGAACCGCTTCTTAAGCCTTTAATAGATATCCCCCGCATGGCTATATTAGCCCAAAAAATGGTTAAGGATGCTATTGATGCTCTGGTGAATAAAGATGAGGCCTTAGCCAGAGATGTATGTGAAAGAGATGATGAGGTAGATAGCTTAAACAACCAGATATTCAGAGAACTCCTCACCTATATGATACAAGATCCCAAGACAATTACCCGAGTCGTGGAGCTTATCTTAGTAGGAAGGCACCTTGAACGGATAGCTGACCATGCTACCAATATAGCAGAGGGTGTTATCTATTTTGTAAAAGGCAAGACAATAAAGCACCATATAGAGGAAAGGTAGCCTTAAAGCATTTTCGCATTAATCCAGAGGGCAAAATTTTTCGCCGCCAAAATTTTGCCTTGAAAAAAGAAGTTAGTCCGGAGAGACATCCCCGAGACCTTTCCTTCCCTAAGCTCCTGCCTTCTTTTCCTCATGTTTATAGCTCTCTAATTACTTCCCATAAACCATTATTTAATTGACACGCCCTTTTGGCTTTGTTAGAATACACACAGTAAATTATTCAACTGGAGCACTATAGTCAAAGGGCAAGAGGAAATACAGGAAGGCAGCATATTTTATAATTCTGAGAATGGCAGCATACTAAGTTATTTAGACAAGACAACTTGCCGAGATAGCTCAGTCGGTAGAGCGCGGGACTGAAAATCCCGGCGTCCCCGGTTCAATTCCGGGTCTCGGCATTATTTGCCCACGTAGCTCAGTTGGTAGAGCAGGGCTTTCGTAAAGCTCAGGTCGCCCGTTCGAATCGGGCCGTGGGCTTAAAATTAAAGGGAAAGAATGATGACCATCTCTGAGTTCCAGCATCTCATTGAGAAAATTTACTATGAGAAGGATAGCGAGAGAGGGGTAGAAAGAACATTCCTCTGGTTTGCGGAGGAAGTGGGGGAGCTGGCAGCAGCTATTCGAGGAAAAGACGGGAGGAAAGCAAAGGCAGAATTTTCTGATGTCTTTGCCTGGCTGGCTAGCCTGGCGAGCCTTACGAATATTGACCTGGAAGAGGCTGCCTCCGTTTACAATAACGGTTGTCCTAACTGTCGAGAACTCCCCTGTCAATGTTCAGAGCCAGAACAGGAAAAGATAAAGTAACTACTTGGCCACCAAGGCACAAAGACTATGCTACAGGCTTCAGGCTTTCAAGCGTGAGGCGTGAGGCGTGAGGCGTGAAGTCTATCTGGTGCGTTGGTGCTCTGACACTTTCCCGACTGCAGGTAGGGTTATTATGAGATGGAGTAAGGCTTTAATTCGCACTTTGAGAGAAGCTCCCCGAGAAGCGGAAATAGTCAGCCATAAGCTGATGCTCCGGGCCGGGTTAGTGAGTAAATTGGCTGCCGGTCTATACACTTATCTTCCTTTGGGATTAAGAGTTATCCGGAAAGTGGAGCAAATCGTCCGCGAGGAGATGGAAAAGCAAGGAGCTTTAGAACTTTTAATGCCCATCTTGCAGCCTCGGGCACTCTGGGAAATATCCGGTCGGTGGAACGATAAAGAACTGGGAATGCTCAAGCTTAAAAATAGGGAAAAGAAAGAGTTTGCCCTAGGGCCGACCCATGAAGAGATAGTCACTGACCTGGTCCGCAGGGAAGTGAGTTCATATAAAGAACTTCCTCTCAATCTTTATCAGATTCAAACCAAGTTTCGTGATGAGCTCAGACCTCGCTTTGGAATAATCAGGGCCAGAGAATTTATGATGAAAGATGCCTATAGTTTTGATGCAGATGAAGAAGGGGCGCGTAAAAGTTATCAGAAAATGTCCGAAGCTTACAGCAATATCTTCCGTCGTTGTGGGCTCAAGATGCGGGTGGTGGAAGCTGACCCGGGAGCTATGGGAGGAAAGAGGTCGGAGGAGTTTATGGCTCCGGCGGATAGCGGGGAAGACATCATCGTTTCTTGCTCGGAATGTCCCTATGTCGCCAATCAGGAAAGTGCTCAACGGGGGAAAGATGAGGATAAGTGCCCGAGGTGTCCGGGAAAGCTTGTTATCCAAAAGGCGATAGAGGTAGGGCATATCTTCAATCTGGGAAAGAAGTACAGTCAAGCTCTGAAGGCAACATTTCTTGACGAGGCAGGGAAAGAAAAATTGGTTGTCATGGGTTGCTATGGAATTGGCATCAGTCGAATGGTAGCAGCTATTATTGAACAGAGCCATGATGAGGAAGGAATCATCTGGCCGATGGAAGTCAGTCCCTATCAGGTTCATATTCTTACTCTCAATATCCATGACCAAAAGACGGTTAGAATGGCCGATTGGCTTTATGAAGAATTGACGGGAAAGGGAATCGAGGCAATCCTTGATGATCGGGACGAGCGAGCCGGCATCAAGTTTAAGGATGCCGACCTCTTAGGTATTCCCCTTCGTCTGACGGTTAGCTCAAAGAGAGCGCTTGAAGGGAAAGTGGAGATCAGGCGCCGCCAAGATGGTGAGGAATTTGTGATAGCTACTGGAGAAATATTAGATAAAGTGAAGGAATTAAACGGGACAAGGTAATTTAAGATTAAAGAGATAAGTATGAAAATCAATTTAAAATTTAAAATTATGAGCGAAGCGAGTTAGCTTAATCCTCTTATTATGAAGAGATATTGCACGGGGCAAAAGACCCCGTTTTTTTTATTAACTTTTTTTATTACCTTTTTTCTTGTCAAAAGCTGGGAGAGGTGTTAGAATTAGTCTCAAAGGAGAGAGAGATGAGTAGCGAACTTTTAACTGTCCTGGATAGCTTGGGGAGAGAGAGAGGAATAGGGCGAGAGGTTTTAGTGGAAGCCGTGGAGGCGGCCATCCTTTCTGCTACTAAGAAGACCTTTGAATCTATGCCTAAGGCGAGAGTTTCCATGGATCCAACGAGCGGACAGATAAGGGTGTTTTCTGAGAGAAAAGTAGTCAAAAAAGTAAAAGATTCTTCCCTGGAGATAGCTTTAGCCAGGGCCAAGGAAATGGATGCCGCTTTAAAAGAGGGAGATGAGTGTGAAGTGGAAATTACTCCTCGGAATTTTGGCCGGATTGCTGCTCAAGCAGCCAGACAGGTAATTATGCAGAAGATCCGGGAAGCGGAGCGAGCTAATATCTATCAGGAGTTTGAGGGAAGGCAGGGGGAAATAATTACCGGCACAGTGGAGAAATTCGAGCAGGGAAATGTTATTATTAACCTGGGAAAGGCCGTGGCCATTCTTCCTCAGAGAGAGCGCTCTCCGGGAGAAAACTATCGGCAAGGGGAAAGGATAACGGCTTACATTTTAGAAGTGAAGAAAATTAGCTATGGTCCTCAAATTATTCTTTCTCGCACCCATCCGACTTTAGTTAGAAAACTCTTTGAATTAGAAGTGCCCGAGATTTCCGAAGGGACAGTGGAGATAAAGTTTGTGGCCCGGGAGCCGGGAGAGCGTTCGAAGGTTGCCGTGGTTACTTCCATGGAGAAAGTAGATGCAGTGGGAGCCTGTGTAGGGTTTAGGGGGAGCCGGGTAAAGGCTATAGTCAGAGAACTGAGTGGAGAAAGAGTGGATATTGTCCGCTGGGATGAGGATATTGCAGCCTTCATCAGCAACGCTCTCAGTCCGGCTGAGATTGTTAAAATTAAAATGGACAAGGGAAAACAAGAGGCAAGCCTCATTGTTTCTGACGAAAAACTTTCTCTAGCTATCGGGAAGAGAGGACAGAATGTTCGCCTGGCCGCGAAATTAACCGGATGGAGGATCAATATAAAGGGAGAATCGGAAGCTGCTGAGGAGAAAAAAGAGACTATGCATAGCCTGGCTCAATTGCCGGGAGTGGGACAGAAGTTAGCCCAGATCCTTAGCGAAGCTGGGTTTCATAGCCTTCAGGAGATAGCCGGGGCAGAGCCCTCTAAGTTAGTGAAGGTGCCGGGGATAGGAAAGAAGAAAGCAGAAAAGATTCAAATAGATGCGAGAGAAATTACTAAAGAGCAAAAACAAGGTGCAAAGGGAAAATAAGGGTTCAAGGTGTCCAGGATTCCAAGGGTCAAGGGAAAATCTTTAAAAAAACACTTGAACCCTAGAACCCTTGAATCCTCGAATCCTGAGAAACTTCGTGCCTGTACTTAATGAAAGGTATTATTAATGGCCAAGCTCAGAATCTACCAGTTAGCCAAAAAGTTAGCAGTCTCCAGTCGGGAAATTATTGAGGAGTTGGAGGAATTGGGGGTTAAGGGGAAAAAGTCGATGAGCGCCCTCGAGGAGACAGAGGCAGAGCTTCTTTCAGAATCCTTAGCGGAGAAAAAAAAGGCGGAAGAAGAAAAAAAGCCTCCCCTAATTGTTGAAGAATCAATTACAGTGAGTGCTTTAGCCAAGAAGTTAAATGTAGCGCCCAACCTCCTTATTAAGAAACTTATGGAGAAAGGGACATTCGCTTCTCTTAATCAGAACCTGGATAGGGAAACAATTATTTGGGTAGCCGAAGGACAAGGTTGTCGGGTCAATATTCTTTCCCCAGAGGAGGCCGCTTTAGCTAGCGAAGATCTAGAGGATGATCTCTCTTCTCTCGTTCCCCGGCCACCCGTGGCCACTATAATGGGTCATGTTGACCATGGCAAGACCACTCTTCTTGATGTTATCAGAAAGACCAAAGTAGCTCAGGGAGAATCGGGAGGAATCACTCAGCATATCGGAGCCTATGAAGTGGATCTGCCTAAGGGCAAAGTGATCTTCCTGGATACCCCAGGACACGAAGCTTTCACGGCCATGCGCGCCCGGGGAGCTCAGGTTACCGATGTAGTTGTTTTGGTAGTGGCTGCCGATGATGGAATCATGCCCCAGACAATAGAAGCTATTGATCATGCTAAAGCCGCCGATGTTCCCATCCTTATAGCTATTAATAAAATAGATAAACCTAATGCCCGACCTGAGCGGATAAAACAACAGTTAATGGAACATGGTTTAACTCCAGAGGAATTGGGGGGCGAGACTCTTTGCGTTGAGGTTTCCGCTACGGAGGGCAAAGGATTGGAGGAGCTGTTAGAGTCGCTGCTTCTGGAGGCAGAAATACTGGAGATGAAGGCTAATCCTAACCGACCGGCCCAAGGGGTAGTCATTGAAGCCCGGCTGGATAAGGGAAGGGGACCGGTAGCCACTGTCCTCATAAAGAAGGGAACCCTGCGGACAGGAAACAATTTTATTTGCGGTTTCCTGGGAGGGAAAGTAAGGGCTTTATTCAATGATAAAGGTGAAAAATTTGAGGCCGCGGGACCTTCCATCCCGGTCGAGATATCGGGTTTTAATGAGGTTCCTCAAGCGGGCGATATATTTCAAGTGGTGAGTGATGAAAAGAAAGTTAAGGAGATTATCTTCAAACGACGGCTCCTCAAGAGAGAGGGGGCGCTAAGGAAGGTTAAACATCTCACTCTTGCTGATCTCCACACCCAGATTGAAGAGGGCAAGATCAAAGAATTGCCCCTCATTATCAAAGGTGATACCCGGGGTTCAATAGAGGTTCTCTCTGATTCCCTGGGACAATTGATAAGTAATAAGGTGAGACTAAACATTATCCATGCTGGAATAGGAGCGGTGAATGAATCCGATGTTATGCTGGCCTCGGCCTCAAATGCTATTGTCTTAGGATTTCATGTGAAGACCGCTCCCGGAGCCTCAGGGTTAGCGGAAGTGGAAAAAGTGGACATCCACTTTTACAATATTATTTATGAAGCTATCTCCGAGATAAAAAGAGCTTTGGAAGGTTTACTTGATCCCGAATATGAAAAGATAATTCTGGGCCGGGCTGAAGTGCGCCAGGTTTTTCATATCTCCAAAAAAGGTGCGGTGGCCGGTTCCTATGTTACCGAAGGCAAAATAGTTAGAAACTGTAAA
>CAZGXS010000035.1:0-6126 GCA_964529935.1 uncultured bacterium
CACAGCCCCATAAGCTATCCCCTTGTCTTCTTTTCTCTTTCCTTTTCTTCTTTTCATTATGCTTTATGTATCATGTCAAGACCTGACCCCATTACTTCATTCAAGGTGTTCCTTAAGCTTTGTTCATCTTCCACATTTAAGCTTAAGCTTTGTGGAGTTATCCGACGCGAGAGTCCGCTCAGGACCTTGCCCGGGCCCACCTCAACAAAGGCAGTAACTTCCGAATCCAACATCCTTCTTATTGAGGCCTCCCATAAAACAGGACTGACTATCTGTTTTATCAATGCCTCCTTTATCGCCTCAGGTTCTTTTAAGTAATCAGCAGTTACGTTGGCTACTATTGGTATGCGAGGAGGACGAATTTCAATTTTCTCGATTTCATCTTTAAGTTTTTCCTGAGCTTCTTCCATTAAAGGAGAATGAAATGCTCCGGCAACTTTTAAGATAATTACTTTCCTGGCCCCGGCTTTTTCTGCTAATTCCTTGGCCTTCTCAACAGCTAAAATTTCCCCTGAAATAACTACCTGAGCGGGACAGTTGAAATTGGCTGCCACTACTATACCAAAAGCTCTGGCTTCTGCTAAAATCTCATTTACTTTTTCTTTATCTAAGCCAATAATTGCAGCCATAGTTCCTGGGCGTTTATGGCTTGCCTCCTGCATAAATTGACCTCTTTTGTGAATCAGCCTCAAGGCATCTAAAAAATTCAAACATCCACAAGCTACTAAAGCTGTGTATTCTCCTAAACTGTGACCCGTCACTATATGGGGATTTATATTTTGCCTCTTTAAAACTTCCAGGCAAGCTATACTTACTGTAAAAACCAAAGGCTGGGTGTTCTGGGTCTGGGCAAGCATCTCCTCAGGCCCCTCAAAACAAAGTTTGCCTACATCCATCCCTAAGGCGCTGCTTGCTTGTTTAAAAATCTCCCCCAGGAAAGAATAGGTTTCGTAGAATTCTTTTCCCATCCCCATATACTGAGATCCCTGCCCGGGAAAGATAAAAGCTACTTTTGCCATTTAGTCCCCCTCTTAAGTCTCCCGCCGGGATAGCATATTTAGTATCTCTTCCATCTTTACCCGGCGCGAGCCCTTAATTAAAATCACATCTTTTGGTTTCAGTATCTGGGAAAGCATTTCAGTGGTTTCCTGGATATCGTCAAAGGTAAAAATATTTTCTTTAGCTATTCCAGCATCTTTTGCCCCCTTAGCAATGTGCCGGGCAAGATTTCCCACTGTTATTAAGATATCAATTTGGCAGGCAGCGCATAGCTTGCCCGTCCGATAATGGAAATCCAAAGTTTTTTCTCCTAACTCAAGCATATCGCCAAGAACAGCTATTTTTCTACCTGAAGTGTTTACTCCATTGGACAGTTTGCCTCTAACGGGGTTTATATTTTTTAAGGTCCAAAGAGCCTCTTGCATTGATTGAGGATTGGCATTGTAGGAATCGTTAATGATTTTTACATCTTTTTCTCCCGAGGCAAACCTGCCTTTAGCAGAAAAATCAATTGTTTCCATACGCATAGGAGGGAACCTGAACTCTCTTAACTTAGCAATTACCGTCTCCAAGCTTAAATTAAAAACTAAATGAGAAACAGCAATTGCTGCCAGGGCATTATAAACATTCTTAGAGAAAATAGTATTTAATCTCACCTTATAATTAACATTTACCCCCTTGGATAGTCCGCATCCAACAGAGTTTAAAGTAAACTCAATAAATGCACCCCTTTTTATTTCGGAAGCCCAAAAATTTGCTTTATTTTCTATTCCAAAAGCAATGACTCTCTTTGTCTTGGCCAGCTCTTTCATCCTAGCTGCATAAGGGTCATCAAAATTCAAAACCGCCGTTCCCTCACTAGGCAAATATTCTATAAGTTCTGATTTCTCCTTAAATACAGCTTCTTTTGTTTTCAAAGATTCCAGGTGGGTATCACCTATATTAGTAACAATACCTGTTGAGGGACGGGCAATCTCACAAAGCCTCCTTATCCCGCCCAATACATTTGTCTCCATTTCTAAGATAACCACTTGAGTATCTTTTTTAATCTCCAGCAAGCTCAAAGGAACACCAATAAAATTATTGAAGCTTGCCTTTGATTTTACCGTTTTAAGCTCTCCCGATAAAATATAACTTAACATTTCCTTGGTGGTGGTCTTGCCATTTGAACCAGTAACAGCGACTACAGGAACATTAAATTTTTTCCGGTAAAGCTTGGCAATATTCTCCAGAGCTTTGAGCGTATCCTCAGTTTTAATAATTATTTTATCTTTGAATCTTGAATCTTGAATCTTGAATTTCTTCGATACAATCGCCCCTGCCGCGCCTTTTTTAAACGCTTCTTTTAGGAAGGAGTTCCCATCAAAATTTTCTCCTTTTAAAGCAATAAATAAATCCCCCTCAAGAAGGGTGCGGGTATCAGTGGATATACCCCCAACTTTAAGAAGAGGAGTGCTTAAAATTAAATCTCCTCCTATGGATTTAATTATCTCTTTAATCTGTAATGGTATCATTTTTTCTTACCCGGCAATTTCGTTTGTAAATAAAAAAACCCCAACTTAAAGTTGAGGCTCTCCTTTCCTTGCGCCGGGCAACCCTGACTCAATTTTCTCCTTCCGGTCTGGTCTCTTCCCATCCCTCCTCTATTCCTACCCTATCCACTAGCGCTACTTCTGCCCGTCCCATAAAGATAACTAGAGAGAGAGAGGTCACCATGAAAAGGATAGCCAAAACGGTGGTCAGACGAGTGAGGAAGTTTCCTGTTTGCACCCCAAAGAGACTCTGACCCATTCCTCCCATACCAAAGGCATCGGCAAGCCCAGCCCCCTTCCCGGATTGAATAAGAACAACCCCAATGAGCATTATAGAGATCACTATATGCATTACGATAAGGAAAGTAATCATTTTTCAACCTCCTAGTTGGAAGATAGGGGTCAGGGGTCAGCCTGTTTTCTATCCTCTATCTCCTATCATTACCCTACTCGCCGAACAATTTCCCCAAAGGTCTCTGCCTGGAGACTGGCTCCCCCTACCAGGGCTCCATCAATCTCCGTTTCGGCCATCAAACCAGAAATGCTGTTCGGGTTTACGCTTCCCCCATAGAGTATCCTGACCCGGGAAGCAACCTCTTCACCGTGAATATCGGTTAAGAACCTCCGGAGGTAGCTGTGAACTTCGTTCGCCTGTTGAGGAGTAGCCGTTCTCCCTGTTCCTATAGCCCATACCGGCTCGTAGGCAACGACTATTCTTAAAATATCTTGCTTTTTCAAACCGGGCAGACCTTCCTTAATATGACTCTCCACTACCGGGAAGGTCTTGCCTTCTTCTCTCTCCTCCAACCTTTCCCCTACACAAACAATAGGAGTTAAATCAAACTTGAGGGCGGCCTTTACTTTCTTGTTAACCGTTTCATTGCTCTCCCCGAAATATTGCCTTCTCTCCGAATGTCCAATAATAACATAGCGGCATCCCAGCTCCTTGAGCATAGGAGCGGAAACTTCTCCCGTATAAGCCCCTTCTTTCTCCCAATGTAAATTCTGAGCCCCTAAATCTATGTGGCTTCCCTTGATGGCCCGAGCAACTATCTCCAGGGCAGTAAAGGGAGGACAGAGAACAATATCCAGGCTGCTTTTATCTTTCAATTTATCCTTCAAAACCTGGGTCAGCTCCCCGGCCTGGGAAGAGGTTTTATTCATTTTCCAATTACCGACAATTAACGGTTTGCGCATATATTTTATAACTCCTATCTAAATCAATTTAACAGTGAAACAGTTAGACGGATTGACAGTTTATAACTTACGACTTATCACTTACGACTTATTTATCATCAAGGACGGTCAAGCCGGGAAGAGCTTTCCCTTCTAAAAATTCCAGGGAGGCGCCTCCACCTGTAGAGATATGAGTAAAGTGCTCAGAAAGGCCTAATTTAGCAATAGCGGCTACCGTGTCTCCACCTCCGATGATAGTCGTTGCTTCCAGCCCGGCCAGAAGCTTAGCGATAGTATCCGTTCCTTGAGCAAAGGGAGCCATCTCAAAGACTCCCATGGGGCCATTCCAGAGGATAGCTTTGGCTCCTCCGAGAACCCGGACAAACTCCTCTCGGGATTTCTCCCCAATATCCAGCCCTTGCCAACCGGCAGGAATACCCTCGTCCCCAGCAACTTTCACTGCTGCCCCTTCAGAAAACTCATTAGCAATGATATGATCAAAAGGCAGGAGAAAAATAACTCCTTTTTCCTCAGCCCTCTTTATTAAATTTTTAGCTAAGTTTAGCTTGTCTTCTTCTACCAGAGAGTCCCCGATATCCTTGCCCTGAGCCTTCAGAAAAGTATAAGCCATGCCTCCTCCGATGATAAAGCCATCCACTTTATCAAGGAGATTCTCGATTACTCCGATCTTATCCGAGACTTTTGCTCCTCCCAGGATAGCCAGGAAAGGCTTGGCGGGATTCTCCAGAGCTTTACTTAGATATTCTATCTCTTTGTCCATTAATAATCCGGCTGCTGCTGGGAGAAGCCTAGCCACCCCCTCGGTAGAAGCATGGGCCCGATGAGCGGTGCCGAAAGCATCGTTAATAAAAACCTCTCCCAAGTCAGCTAACTCCTGAGCAAATTCTTGATTGTTTTTCTCTTCTTCCGGATGAAAGCGGAGATTCTCTAAAAGAAGGACTTCCCCTTCCGGTAGGGATTTTACTTCCTCCCTGACTCCCTCCCCCACACAGTCATTTACTTTTTTCACTTCCCGGCCCAATAGTTGGGAGAGCCTCTTAGCTACGGGAGTTAATCTTAAGGACTCGACCACCATCCCTTTCGGACGACCCAGATGGCTCATAAGAATCAAGCTGGCTCCTTCCTGCAAAGCATAATGGATAGTGGGCAAGGCCGCTCTTATCCGGGTATCATCGCTGATATCTCCTTTGCCATCAAAGGGCACATTGAAATCAACCCGTATGAGAACCCGCTTCCCCCGGATATTCATATCTTTGATTGTCTTTTTCTTCATCATCTCTCTACATCCGGGGACAGTCCTGATTCTACGAGCTAATGCTCCGCCCATCCGGGACAGTCCCCTTATAAATTGCAAGAGGTAAGTTTTTCCTCAACCCTTAAACCTTAAACCTGTCTTCTTCTGTCTTTTATCTCTGCTCAATATATTTAATCAAATCTACTACCCGACAAGAGTAAGCCCACTCGTTGTCATACCAGGCCAGCACCTTGACAAAGTTACCATCAATGACCCGGGTTAAGTCCGCATCTACGATAGCGGATTTAGGATTACTATTGAAATCTTTGGAGACCAGAGGGAGGTCGCAATATTCCATAATATGTTTCAGTTCTCCTTCGGCCGCCTTCTTGAGAGCTCCGTTTACCTCTTCTACGGTTACATTTCTCCCTACTTCAACTACCAGATCCACCAGGGAGACATTGGGGGTAGGAACACGAATAGCCAGCCCGTCCATCTTCCCTTTAAGCTCCGGAAGAACTTTGGAAACAGCAGAAGCAGCTCCCGTAGTGGTAGGAATCATAGAAAGGGCAGTAGCTCTGGCTCTTCTTAAATCCTCATGAGGAAAATCGAGTAACACTTGATCGTTTGTATAGGAATGGATGGTGGTCATCAACCCTCTCTTGACGCCAAAGTTATCCAGGAGTACCTTCACTACGGGAGCCAGGCAGTTAGTGGTGCAGGAAGCGTTGGAGATTAGATGATGATTTTCCGGCTCATACTTATCTTCATTAACCCCCATGACGATAGTAATATCCTCTCCCTTGGCCGGAGCGGTAATAATTACCTTTTTAGCTCCAGCAGCAAGGTGTTTGGACGTTCCTTCTCTATCCCTGAATATTCCCGTTGCTTCTATAACCACTTCTACCCCTAAATCTTTCCAGGGAAGAGCAGCGGGGTCTCTTTCGGCCAGAACCTGGATTTCTTTCCCATTAACGATAAGACAATCTCCCTTAACTTCTATATCTGCCTTTAACTCCCCCAAGATAGAATCATACTTGAGAAGATGCCCCAGAGTCTTCGCCTCCGTCAAATCATTAACGGCTACGAAATCAATATTCGGATCATTTAGAGCCGCCCGATAGATATTACGTCCAATTCTCCCAAATCCATTAATAGCTACCT
>CAZGXS010000036.1:0-6104 GCA_964529935.1 uncultured bacterium
GGGCCCATAGCTCAGTTGGTTAGAGCAGCGGACTCATAATCCGTCGGTCGTAGGTTCGAGTCCTACTGGGCCCATTAAGAGATTTTGAGGGGCGGTTAACTCAGTCTGGGAGAGTGCTACCTTCACACGGTAGAAGCCACTGGTTCAAACCCAGTACCGCCCATTTTACGTCTTTCCATATCTTCTTAGAATGTGCTAACCTGAAAAGGGAATAAAAATGGCGGTTATCACCAGAAAGATAAAGGTTGATACCGAGGGGGAGGCCGATATCCTGGATATCACCGATAAGGTTTCTGCCCGGGTCAAAGATTCCGGATTAATAAATGGTATAGTAACGGTATTTATCCCCGGGGCTACAGGCGGAATTACTACGCTGGAATATGAGCCCGGCCTGGTAAAGGACTTGCAAAGAGCATTTGAGGAACTTGCTCCCCAAGACCGAGAATATTCCCATAACAATAAATGGAAAGATATGAACGGCTATTCCCATGTGCGCGCCTCCCTGCTTGGGCCCTCGCTAACCGTTCCTTTTGCTGAGGGCGAGCTGCAATTAGGTCAATGGCAGCAAATCATCTTTATTGACTTTGACAATCGCCCCCGCTCCCGGGAGATAATCCTACAGATAATGGGAGAATAGGCTGTGAAACCGGTATTGCAATTAGCTCTGGATTTTGTGGATTTGAGGCGGGCCCTTAAGGTGGCCAGAGAGGCAGTCGCCGGAGGGGTGGACTGGCTGGAAGCAGGCACTCCTCTTATTAAGAGCGAAGGACTGGAAGCGGTGCGGGCTTTGAGGAAAGAGTTTCCCAAGCACACTATTGTAGCCGATATGAAGATCATGGATGCCGGGAGGACAGAGGTCGAGTCTGCTGCTAAGGCTGGAGCCAATATCGTTGATGTTCTGGGAGCAGCTTCCGATGCTACTATCAGAGAATGTATTGAGGCCGGACGGAATTATGGCGCTGAAATTATCGTAGATACTATTGCCGTTGACCGGGTAAGAGAACGGGCCAAGGAAGCAGAGAAAATGGGAGCGAATTATGTCAGTGTGCATATTGCTATTGACGAGCAGATGCTGGCCGTTGGGCCTTTCGCTAAGCTGAGGGAAGTGGCCCAAGCCGTTGATATTCCCATTGCCGTAGCCGGAGGGATAAATTCGGAGACCGCCGCGGAAGCCGTTAAGGCGGGAGCCAGCATCGTTATCGTGGGAGGAGCCATAAGTAAGGCCCGGGATGCCCGCAAAGCCACGGAGGAGATAAAGAAGGCTATGCGAACCCAAACCGCCATTAAGACAGATTTGTATAAAAGAGTCTCCCTCCCCGATGTTAGAAAAATTCTTCAGAAGGTATCCACCTCCAATGTATCCGATGCCTTGCACCGAAGCGGAGACCTGAGAGGCATAAAGCCTATTACCCGGGGAGTAAAGATGATGGGGCCAGCCGTAACGGTGAGAACCTATCCGGGAGATTGGGCTAAGCCGGTGGAAGCTATTGACCAGGCCAAGGAGGGCGAGGTGATTGTCATCGATGCCGGCGGAGCAGGGCCAGCCGTTTGGGGAGAATTAGCTACATGCAGCTCCTTGCAGAAGAAGTTGGCCGGCGTAATCATAGACGGAGCCATTAGAGATACCCTGGAAATTCGGCAATTGAAGTTTCCTGCCTTTGCCCGCTTGATAATGCCCACTGCCGGTGAACCCAAAGGATTCGGGGAGATAGGTATTCCTATTAAAGTAGGAGGAGTGAGAATTAGTCCCGGCGACTGGCTCATAGGAGATGACGACGGCGTGGTGGCTATTCCCAGGGAGAAGGTGGTAGAATTTACCAACCGGGCCATGGATGTCCTGGAGAAGGAAAATCGTATCCGCAAGGAGATTGAGGAGGGAAGCACTCTCTCCAGCGTCACCGAACTCTTAAGATGGGAGAAACGCTGAAGCACTGAGCACTAAGAGAGAATAGCTGCTCTCTCCGAAAGTTTCCCTGGTGAAATTTAACTCCTTCTTGTGGTCAGTTTATCCCAAAGCTATGGTAATGTTTGCTTCTCCTCCTTGGCAAAATAGTCCCCCATCCCCTTCTCGATGCTAAACCTTGCCTTGAACCCTAAGAGGTGTGCCGCTAAAGCAGTATCTGCCTGAGTCTGATTTTGATAAAAATCATAAAGGCTATCAAAATATTCTGGTTTAAAATTAGTGCCCAAAATTTCATTTAAGATTTCTATAATGCGGTTAAAATTTGTTGCCTGACCTGTGCCAATATTGACTATACAGCTTTCCTTGGCCTCCATCGCTTTAATGATGGCTTCGACAACATCTTTTACATAAATGAAATCTCTTTCCTGTTCCCCCCACTTAAAAATTCTTGGATTCTTGCCTTGCTTCATCTGGCCGGCGAGTTGCCAGATCATACTGGCTGATTTTCTCTTATGTTTCTCTCCCGGGCCATAGACATTAAAATAGCGAAGCCCGGTTATTTTCATATCCTGGTTCTCTTTAGCAAAGGCAAGAGCCAGTTCATCGGCCCTTATTTTGGATAAGGCATAAGCATTTAAAGGAGCCGGTTTTTGAGATTCTCTCATCGGCACCGGTCCATCGCCGTAAACTCCGGCTGATGATGCATAGATAACTTTTGAGTTTTCCTTTTGGGCCAGATTTAAAATATTTTTAAAACCTTCTACATTTACCCTCATCATTCTTTCTTGGTCATCTACGGTAGTATCGGTAATTGCTGCCTGGTGATGGATGAAATCAAAGCTTTTCCCCTTCAAGCTATTGACGAGCCCGGCGTTTTCTACCCTTCCTTCAACCAGATCGGCTTCAAGATCCTTTATATTCTCAATGGCACCTGGAGAGAAGTTGTCGAGAATCGTTACTTTAGCCCCCTTATCTGCCAAAAAGGAGCTTAAGTTAGAACCAACAAAACCCGCTCCTCCCGTAACCAATACCTTCATATTTGCATCCTAATTATTTAGGTAACTACTCAGGTTCAGGGTTCAGGGTTGGTCGCCTTATCTTCAAACCGTCCAACTCCCCGCTTGCGCGAGGACAAGCTTCATCAATCTAACCTTGAACCGTGAACCCCGGAACTTTGAACCTGAGTAGTTACTTTAATCTTGCACTTTTTTACCCAACTCTAATGATTCCAGGATATCGCTTTGCCATTTCGAGATAAGCCTTTGTCGCCCCTTCCATAACTTTTTTTGTAAAACATAGCTTGCTATCAGCGGCAGGGAGACGGTTGGTTCTATAAAAGCCATTGCTTTGCGCGCTTTTTTAGATATTTTTCCCCAGGACATGGCTTCATCAAGGGTGCTGCCGCTCAATCCTCCCCAATGAGGAGAATCGGTGGTAACCTGAAAGGCGTAAGCGTGACCGCTCGCCTTCTTCCCGAAGATATAACTCATAACTACAGAATCGTTGATGAAGTTCTTAGGCACACCACCGGCAATATAAATAGCTGCCGTTTTCTTAGACTTTACTACCAATTGGGTTAATTCATAGTTGTCCCTTATAGAATCTATGATAACCTTTGGTTTGCCGGCCTGGCGCTTCAAGTGATAATGGTCGGTTAATCCGATCCCGATACTGGAATCGTTAAGGGCGGGGGAGAAAATGGGAACCCCCCATTTAGCCGCCGTTTTCAAGATGGAACTCTCGTCTTTTATTTTTTGGCTTAATAGATAGATAAACTCCCGGCTGGAATAGGCCCTGGGCACCAGACCATCAGCAAATTTCCTCACCCAGGTATCGGTCTTGACAAACTTTTCATCATCTACATAGGTGTCATAGATGCGATTGATGAAAAGGTTTCTGAGGTGAGTATCGTCAGCATCCGGGGAGCCAATATAGTGCTTATGCCCCAAAGCCTGATAGAGATCCTGGTAAAGAATCGCCCCGGTAGAAACAATAACATCAACAATTCCACAAGCGATCATATCCCTGATAACTTTTCTGAGTCCTCCCGCAATAAGGGGGCCTGCCAGCCCCAGGAAGATGGTGGGGCGAGCCGAGTCTTTGAGCATATTCTCATATACCAGAGCACACCTGCCCAGGGCGCGAGCCTGTATGGACATTGACATATAACTATCCACAAGGTCGCTTACTGAGCCCACCTCAGTCAAATCAACGGCCCTTACCGGCTTAGAGAGCAGCTTCCTCTTCTTCTTTTGCTCGAGTTTGCTGAGCTCCCCTGCGCCAAGATAGATTTTTTCTAAATTACTGTGCTCTGAATAACCATTTTTATTTTTCATGACCGCTGCCCCTCATAAGTATTCAGTAGCGGATTGGGAACCTGCTACTTCAAGATAGTAGCACGCCAGCAAAAACAGAGCAAGTGATTTTTTGAGATTTTTGATACCCTAAAGGGTACAAGAAAAATTCCCAGAGGTTTTTGATCCCGGGCTTCAGAAAGATCTCTTTGCTTTAATTCTTGCCCAGGCGCAGCAAAAAGGAGAAGAGAAAGAGGAGGATAGATAGACCTATAAAAAGGGCGCTATATACACCGACAATTGTCAGGCTGGAAGGTAAATCCCAGAGGTAAGAAAGGGCAAGCCCCACTACCACACACAAGGCCGCCGCCAGGCAGGAAATGAAAAAGATCATCCCGATTCGCCGGGCCAGAATTAAGCCGATCATCGCCGGAATAATAAGTGAAGCAAAGACAAAAATAATCCCGCAAATCCTCATCGACAAGCTGATCACAATTCCTATGGTCAAATAGAGTAAAAGGTCTAAACGATTTGCCTTAAGTCCGGTGGTAAGGGCGGTTTCTCTATCAAAGGAAATAAAAACAAATTCCTTAAAGAAAATAGCATGCACCGCGATAATTAAAATAGAAGCAATCCCCAAAACCCATAAATCTCGCCCGGTTATAAAGAGCAAATTTCCGGAAACGAGGTCTAAGCCTCTGGCAGTGGCCAGGGGATTTTTGGCAATTAAAATAATAGCCAGACTGGCACAAAAAGCATAGGTGAACCCTAAAAGGGTTTCCCGGGAGATATTCTTTTCCGTAAAAGGAATCCAGAATAAAAGAACGCCGAGAAGAGTTAAAATAAAAGCACTCAGGAGCGGGTCAATTCCGATAAATAACCCCAGGGCCAGGCCCAGAGCCGCGGCTTGGGAAAGGACGATTCCCATAAAAACAACCCGCTTTAAGATGATAAATACCCCTAAGTAAGCACAAAGACCGGCCGTTATCAAGCCGCCCAAAAGAGCGGTTTGCATAAAAGGCTCTCGAAAAATTTCTAACATTTTGTTCGTCCTTTTTTTAAAGAATTAGGGCATCATAGGCTGGAATAAGTTTCGTGACCGCCTATCTCTACAACGATACTTGTCATTTCGACCAAAGGGAGAAATCTTTAAGATTTCTCGTCGCTTCGCTCCTCGAAATGACACCTAAAATGTTAAGTGACGTTGTAGGACTCTTTCTTAAAGAATAAATGTTTTCTGGTCTATCTCTTTTAACTTGATAGGAGTTTCAAAAATTTCCGAAAGCAGCTTTTCGTTTAATTCATCTTTAGCAAAAATTTTATAGGGAATATTTTTGTTTAAAAATATATATTTTTGAGCACAATCAATAACCTCATTTAATTCATGAGTGACTAAGGCTACCGTTAATTTCTGCTTCCGATGAAGAGTTTTGATTAACTCTAATATTTCTCTTTCGGCCTTAATATCTAAATCGGTGGTCGGCTCATCAAGGACCAAAAAATTGGGCTCAAGCGCCAGAGCGCGGGCAATGATGGTGCGCTGCTTTTGTCCCCCGGAAAGATTATAAAAGCGCTGGGAAGCTAAATTTAGTATGCCCGCAGTCTCCAAAGCCGCGAAAACTTTTTCCTTATCGGCGCGGTCGGGCCCCTTTAAGGGCCCGATAATTTTCGTCCGTGCCATCATCACTATCTCAAAGACGGTGAAAGGAAAAAGAGTATCCAGGAACTGCCTCTGCGGACAATAGCCAAACTGCAAACCCCAGGCTCTTATAATCTCTCCTCGCTGTGGTTTTAACAATCCCATGAGGCTGCGCAAAAGGGTGGTCTTGCCCGAGCCATTGGGCCCGATTATCCCCAGGAAATCTCCTTCGTAGATGTCCAGACTCAAAGACTCAAAAACCCTTTTC
>CAZGXS010000037.1:0-5783 GCA_964529935.1 uncultured bacterium
CCCCGATCTTCGGCTTGGGAAGCCGACGTTCTACCAACTGAACTATGCCCGCATCCTTGCCTCACTGTTATGTTTGCTGACTTTAACATTTATCAGCAAATCTGTCAAGGTCTCGCATCTGGCTAATAGTTTGGACACTAAAGGAAATGTTTCGGAGAAGCTCTTATTTAGCTTCCAAGAGTACCCGGGCAGCTTTTTTCAAATCTCCAATGATGGGAAGGTGATAAGGACAACGGGGTAGACATTCTCCACATTCAATGCAGGCTTCTGCTTTCACGGAGAGCTCGGCATATTGCTCCCGGGCCCATTCCTTTAATCCATATCTGGTATAATATCCCTCAAATCTCAATACATCGGGAATGATTATCTCCTGAGAACAAGGGAGACAATAGCCACAGCTGCGGCAAAATCCCTCCCCCAGCTTCCTGGCTTGAGCGATAAGTTTCCCCTTCAAAGATTCCGGGAGCGAGGCTTTCGTCTTTCCCACAGCCACATTCTCTTCCAGGTTCTTTAAAGAGCCCATCCCGGGGATGACTGTGGAGATAGCTTCATTATCCAGAGCGAATTTTATAGCCGCCATAGCCGTGGTGGGGAAAGCACTTCCTTTTAGCTCTCCTATTAAGGATTTATCCTCTTCCCTCAGTTCAGCCATCATTTTCAGAGGCGGGACAAGAACTCCTCCCGCCAGAGGTTTCATCACGATAACACCAATATTTTCTTTCTTGGCAAGAGGGAAAAGATTCCTGGACGCTTCCGAATTAACAAGATTATAAATTGCCTGAATAGTATCAAACTCGCCGGTCCTGATAGCTTCCATCAATAGTCCGGGTTCGTGCCCGGTAATGCCAATAAAGTTTATTTTTCCCTCTTTTTTCTTCTCTTTTAGAGCCCGCAAGCTCCCGTCTCTGGCCATCACTCGTTTGAGGGTAGTTGTATCATTGACAAAATGTATCTGGTAGAGGTCTATACAGTCAGTCCGGAGGTTGCTTAAACTCGTTTCCACATCCTCCATAGCTTCCCGATAACTGCGCCTTATCACCTTGGTAGCTAGATAACATTCTTCCCGGCGGTGGAGCATAACTTTTCCAATCCTCACCTCGCTTTTACCATAGGCCCGGGCTGTATCAATGAAATTTATTCCTAAATCCAGAGCGCGGTTAACGACCTGTATGGCCATTCCCTCATCCAGACAGCCATACTCAAAAACTCCGGTATTGCCCCAGATGGGTATCCCCCCAAACCCAATTACCGAAAGGCGAAGATTTGTCCGTCCCAGGCTCCGATACTGCAAAGGGTTGTCTCCTCCTTGACAAAACGCCAGAGCACCAGAGCACCAGAGCACCAGTTCCTGACCCTTGACCCCTATTTGTTGCAGTTACTATTCACCATTCACTATTCAAACTATTCACCAATTACATAGCTGGCTTCTACGGTGATGCAGATGCCTCCCCGGGGATAAAATTCGCCTATTACTTCTGCCTTTCGGGGGTGACAAGCTTCAACTATATCGTCCAGAATTTTATTGACAGCGTCTTCGTTAAAGATTCCTATACCTCGATAGGAGAATAGGTAAAGTTTCAGGGACTTTGCCTCCAGGCATTTCCTGTCGGGGATATATTGGATCTTGATAATTCCAAAGTCAGGTTGGCTTGTCCGGGGACAGATGGCAGTAAATTCCGGACAATCGAAAGTCACCCGGTAATCCCTCCCCGGATACTGATTCTCAAAAGTCTCTAATCTTGCTTCTTGAGGTGAAGAGGGATAACCGGTTGTCTTCCGACCAAGGAGCGTTACCTCTTCCCCTCTTCTCGTTTTCACCTTTCCTCGAGCCATTTTCGCTGGTCTCCTTCTTTTAACCGGGATCATTAACCTCTGCCTCTCGGAATCCTTTCCGGCGAAGCTGGCAACTATCGCACCGGCCACAAGCTTTTCCCTCAGAGGAGGGAGCATAACAGCTATGAGTGAGAGAATAATCTACCCCCAGAGATAAACCTTTCCTGATAATCTCAGCTTTGGTCAAGTTGATAAGAGGAGCGTGGAGCTTAAGCCTTCTCCCTTCTACCGCCGTCCGGGTAGCTAAATTGGCCATTTTTTCAAAGGCAGTTAGGTATTCGGGCCGACAGTCGGGATAACCACTATAGTCAACGATATTAACTCCTATAAAGATATCGCTTATCCCCAAAACCTCAGCCCAGCCCAGAGCATAGGAAAGAAAAATGGTGTTGCGAGCCGGGACATAAGTTACAGGGATCCTTCTCCCCAAAGGCTGATTCCGGGGGACTTCTATTTCGTCCGTTAAGGCCGAGCCGCCTATCTCTCTTAAGTTTATATTGATGACTCGGTGTTCTTTAACCTTCATAGCTTTAACTATTCTTCTGGCAAACTCTACCTCTTGGACATGTCTCTGCCCATAGTTAAAAGTCAGGGCCGAGACCTGGAAACCCCCGCTTTTAGCTACCGCCAGAGTGGTAGCCGAATCCAAGCCGCCGCTTAAAAGGACCAGGGCTCTTTTCTTCATTTTACACTCCCCTTGTTCCCGGCGGCCAGATATATTTTTGCAGTTGTAATTGCAGGCGGATGGGAAGAGCATCATGAAGAATCCATTGAGCTAAAGTTTCTGCTTTCAATTTTCCAAAAGCAGGAGAAACAAGGGTCGTCACCTTATTCCCTAAGTCATACCGGAAGATAACCGCCTTCGCCCATTGGTAATCGTCCCGGCTGCTCAAGACAAATTTGACCTCGTCACCCTCTTTCAATCTTCTTATATTTTCCCAATCCATCCTCCCCGACATCCCACTATCCGGGCACTTTATATCCATAATTCTCTTGACCCGAGGATCAATATGGCTTATGTCCAGGCTTCCGTTTGTCTCCAGAAGCACCGGGTAATCTTTCTCCAAAAGCTTAGCTATCAGAACTTGAACTTCCCTCTGCAGCAGAGGTTCCCCTCCGGTCACTTCTATCAAGGAACAACCAAGGTCTCGAACCCTGGCCAGAACCTCAGGAATGGTCAGGTCCTCACCTTCTTCATAAGCATAGGTGGTGTCGCAGTAAGAACATCTCAGGTTGCAACCGGTCAGGCGGATAAAAGTACAGGGCAAGCCGGCAAAGGTAGATTCTCCCTGAAGACCTTTAAAAATCTCATTTACTTTCATAGGGGAATACTTCCCATCCTCATCAGGTAGTATTCTCTCCAGTTCCAGCGCCTCTTTTTCGCTCAAAGTTAGAGCTATAGATTTTTCCATTTTTAATCTTGAGGAAAGGCTGGCTTTTAGAGCTTACTACTTTATCTGCTCCAAGGTCTTCAGGAACTCAGCGTTGTTTTTTGTCCTCTTTAGCCTCTCCGTTAATTGTTCCATCACTTCGGTAATATTCATAGAAGTAAGCACCTTGCGCAAGAGCCAGGCTTTGCTCAGTTCATCCGGGTTAAGAAGCAGATCCTCTCTTCGGGTAGATGAACGTTCAATATTAATGGCCGGGAAAAGACGTTTATCAACCAGGCGGCGATCCAGATGAAGCTCCATATTCCCCGTCGCTTTGAACTCTTCAAAGATAACATCGTCCATACGGCTTCCGGTATCAATCAAACAGGTAGCCATTATAGTCAGACTTCCTCCTTCCTCAATATTGCGGGCTGTTCCAAAAAATTTCTTAGGTTTGGTTAAAGCATTGGAATCCACCCCTCCAGAAAGGATCTTCCCGCTGTGAGGAACAATGGTATTATGCGCCCGAGCCAGGCGGGTAAGGCTATCCAGAAGAATAACCACATCCTTCTTGTGTTCGGCTAACCTCTTGGCCTTTTCAATGACCATATCGGCTACCTGGACATGACGCTCCGGCGGCTCATCAAAAGTAGAGCTGATTACCTCCCCCTTCACTGTTCTTTCCATTTCCGTTACTTCTTCCGGCCTCTCCGAGATAAGGAGAACGATCAAGGCCACCTCGGGATGATTGGCAGCGATACTACTGGCTATTTTCTGAAGAAGGATGGTTTTCCCAGCCCGGGGAGGAGAAACTATCAACCCCCGTTGCCCTTTGCCGATGGGGGTGAGCAGGTCCATCACCCGCATAGAAATATCATCGGAGGTTGTCTCTAACCTAAATCGTTCCTGGGGAAAGAAGGGGGTGAGGTTGTCAAAGAGAATTTTCCCTTTCTCTGTCTCCGGGTCTTCATAATTAACTGCCTCCACCCGCAGCAAAGCAAAATAACGCTCCGTATCCTTAGGAGGCCTTATCTGCCCGGAAACGGTATCCCCGGTGGTCAAACTAAACTTGCGAATTTGAGAAGGAGAAATATAAATATCATCGGGACCGGGAAGATAATTATAGTTGGGAGATCTTAAAAATCCAAACCCATCAGACAATATCTCCAGCACTCCCTCCCCGAAGATGAGTCCATTCTTCTTCGTTTGGGTTTCTAAAATTTTGAAGATAAGTTCCTGCTTCTTCAACGCTCTGAACTCCGTAATTTTCAAATCTCCGGCTACTTTACGCAGTTCCGAAATAGTCATTTCTTTTAACCTTCTGATATCCATTTTCCCCTCCTTTTTCAAGTGCACCAAAGCACCAGTCACCAGTCACAAGAGCACTGCCCTATAACTTTTTAATTTTTTAATTGGTTAAATCCGTGTCCTCTGCTTTTCAATCTGTGTAATCAGACATCCTTCAGGATGTCTTTCCACACTCTTTTAACCTGCCTCTCCGTCTCTCTCAAACTGCCATTATTTCTAATCACATAATCGGCTAACCTGATTTTTTTTTCTAAGGGCATCTGAGAATCTATTCTCTTTTCGGCTTCGCTTCCTTTTAGACCACTTTCTTTCAATCGCCTCATCTGGGTCCGGCGCCAAGCGCTAACCACTACCAATTTATCAATTAGGGAAGTTAAATTAACCTCGATAAGAAGAGGAGCATCAATAACAATAGTTGAAAATTGAAAATTGAAAATTGAAAATTCTTTAATCTTTTTTTTAATAGTCTTTATTACCGCGGGGTGGACAACTTCCTCAAGCTTCTGGCGCTTCCTCGCCGAAGCGAAAACGATTTCGCCTAACTCTGTCCTGTTGATAGATAAATCCTCATTTAAGATACCATTTCCAAAATAGCCAACGAGCCTCTTCCAGGCCACTGTCCTTGGTCTCATCACTTCATGGGCTATCTCGTCGGCATCAATAACCTCGGCCCCCAGACTCTCAAATATGCGGGCCACGGTACTCTTCCCACAAGCTACTCCTCCGGTTAGACCTAAAATTAACATAAGATAACCCGCCCTGCGGTCGGAATAAGGTTCAAGATTTCAAGGGAAATTATTAATCTGTGTAATCGACTTCTTAATCTGTGTAATCAAGTATCGGATTGAAATTCCGATACTTTAACATATTTCTACTCATTTAGTATGCCTTTTTAATTTCGGGTTTTTGTGTTTGACATTACCGAAGTGTTGGGGGGATAATTTTTGGAGACAATTGAGGAAATCTTTTTCGGGTCAATCTGTTAGAATCTCGCCAATCTTGCTCTGTATTTCCATTCTTTCCACTCCCCGTTTACTTCCTCGTAAAATCGGGGAGAAAGCTGTCCAATAGAATATCCCGAGAGGGGAACCAGAGGAATAAATCTGCCCTCCCTCCTCCTGAGGGGAAAGTGAATGAACTTCCCCGCTCCTCCCGTGGCCCGGGACAGAGCCTCAGCTTCTTCCCTGGTTGCCCTGAGGGCTACGAAAGAATAAATTTGGTCCTCTCCAAACCTAATATAGTTAATGGTAGCCAAATAGCCCCTCACTCCTA